>CAZSSV010000162.1:0-5861 GCA_964609425.1 uncultured Isosphaeraceae bacterium
CGTCGGGCACCCCCGGGGGCCACCTGCCCCCGCTACCGTGCCCTCGGGTCGCTAGGCGGCGGATCGAAACTCCATCACCGGAGGTCAGGCGGTATGGGCCAAAGGCCCGAATTCCGCGAAATGGCCATTTCGTTTCCGCGGGCAGGTGCTTGAACCTTCCCGGCATCTTGCAGGCAAATCACTGCCACCGTGAGACC
The DNA here is from genome assembly GCA_964609425.1 of uncultured Isosphaeraceae bacterium. Classification (GTDB taxonomy): domain Bacteria; phylum Planctomycetota; class Phycisphaerae; order Phycisphaerales; family SM1A02; genus UBA12567. Next base: position 198 of record CAZSSV010000162.1, read on the forward strand.
TGAGGTGGTTCAGGAATTACGTCGGTCCGCCGCTTTCGCAGGGTGTCAGGTCGATGCGGAGTTGCGCAGCCAGTTGAAGCAGGTCAGCGTCAGTGCGATCGGCTCCCAGGAACTCAACGAGTTCTTCTTGGCGAGGTTGGCCGAAGGCGAGGCGGAAGGCGGCGAGCGCCTTTCGGAGTTGCGGGAGTCGCGCTGCGTCGCGGCTGAAGGGCAGCATCGGCACAAGGCGTTCGATCTTTGCGGGGCCTTGGTGGAACACCCAGTACGGCACCATTTCACCGTCGGCTTCTGCTCTTGTCGATGCTGCCTGATCGAAGAGCATGTCCCACGGGTCGGTGTCACCGGGCAGTCCACTCTTCAACAGATCAGGTCCCAGTGTCGACGCTACGTTGCGACGCACGGCGTGGCCTTTGTATCTGTGGACACGACCCTCGCGCTGTTCGAGGTCGACGGGATTGGTGGGGAGGTTCCAGTGGACGACGGCATGGCACCAGAGGTGGAAGTCCAGGCCCTCCTGTCCTACCGAGGTGGACACCAGAACGAATGGCCAGAACGGAGAGTTGAAGGCGTCAGAGACCGACTCGATCCGGGCCTCGCCACCGTCGTCGAGGACCTGATTGCCGAATGAGACGGCAAAGCGGGTACGCATCCGATGTTGGTCGAGCTCGATGCCCGAACCGTTTCCATCGGGGCGAGGGATGTCGACCCGGAATGAGGAGGTGCGAAGCTCCAGGGCATCTCCGATCTTCAAGGCGATGTCTTCGGCAGCCGCTTCACGATCATCGACGCCATCGAGGCTCACATAGCCGAGCCAGTCGCGCAGGATGTGCGAGTGCTCGTCCAGGACAGCCTGGAGATTCCCGTCGATCGAGTGCCGCACAACGTCGCGCCAGTAGCGGGCGACGCTCTCCTCTGAGTCTGAGTGTTCTCCCCTTGTTCCTGCGATGATCCCCGTGACTTCCGGGGCATTGAAGAAGCTCATGAACGCGGCGCTAATCCATGCCGCGTTCGAAAGAACCGACTCATCATCGATCGGCAGCCCGACAGCCGAACTGACTGCCCGCAGGGCGCACTGCGCCGGCCCCCCGAGGGCGAGTTCGGCAAGTACCTCGGCGAGATCCTCGGGAGCCCGACCCAGGGCCGCACTGCCGTAGGCGACCATCGCCCTGGCTTCGGCGAGATGAGCGAGGAAGTTTTCTCCCACCTGATCGCCTTCCCACCACCCGGCCGAGTCATCGGCCAGCAACAGTTCGATGGCAGAGGGGTGTTCCTGCTGATCGAGGAAGATCGGAGCGGCCCAGTACCAACGCCGGTCGACAACGCCATCGGTGGGCGCGGCATCGACAAGTGGGGCGAGAGCGGCGGAGATCCTGCCTGCAATATCGGTAAGCACTTGGGCGACTTCGGGCTGTCCGGCAGCCGACTGCCGGGGGTCGCCCAGTTGAGCGAGGCTCGGGCTTGGCCACACGAGCAGGAACGCAGTCATAGCTGCGGCGCGGCGTGCACTTTCGGCCTCCCCTGGCCTGGCCTCGGTCGCCGTTCGTTCGCTTGTACGAAACGTGAGTCGTTGGCCACCACGGAGTCCGTAGTCAGCGGTGTAGCTGTGGCTACGACTTGTGTAGGCGCGACGTTCGGCTTCATAGCTGACCAGGGATGAGACAACCTTGGGCACCACGGCCCAGCCAGAGAAAATCAGCCGCTTGGTGAACCGGGCAGCCTCAGAAGATTCGTATACGGAACCGGTGTCGTAGTAGCGAAGTGACGGCGGCACCCAGAGCAGTTCGAAGGCGCGGTGTTTGTCGAGGTCCTCGAGCAGCCAGCGGAGTCGGCCGTTCTGCGGATCGACGAGTTCGTAGGCCTCGATGTCCGACCAACTCAACAGGCCGGGACCCGGTTCAAGGCGTTCGCCCTCTTCCAGCAGGTCGCCCGCTGCTGCCTGTTCGATGGCTTCCTTGAGCTTGTACCGCTCCATGAAGTTGACCAGGTATGGACCGGCCTTCCAGTACTCGGTGGGTTCGTGGTGTTCCACTGTCTCGGCGAGGTCACCAAGGCGAAGGTACGAGCGGAGATCGTCCGGCTCCACTGAAACGAGTAAGTCCAACTCGTGGAGCATCCCGTCGCGGTCCGGGGTGGCCGCCAGTCGCTCGGTCCGGGCCATGACCTGCCGGAGTTCCGAACCGATCTCACTACAGATCACCCCGGCATCGGCCAGCGTGTCGACAGATGTGAGAGCGGATCGGAGTTCGGCGAAGCGGCGTTCGAGTCGATCAACGGATTCGGGATCCTGAAAGAGGAACCGACAGGTGTCCAGGAAATCCGCGTAGTGGTCGCCGTCGGCCTCGTCGGCCGTGGTGTACATGCGATACGGGGTGGCCGAAAGCAACAGGGTTCGTGTGGGCCGTCCGGTCTCGGGATCAACATGGTCGAAGAGATGGTGGGCGAGCTCTGCGGCGAAGTTCCCGGGATCCGGCTGTAGCAGGTCCTTGAACCTTTGGAACTCGTCCAGCACGACGAGGTCCGGGCGCAACGCTGTGATACCCACGAGCGCCATGACACGCCGCACATCCCCGATCATTTCCTTTCGCAACTCCAGCAGGTCGTCAGGGAACGTGCGCTTCCACGCGAGACCGTCGACGATCTCGTCGAACATCGAGCGGATGGAGGGCCGGCCGTGGTGCCGCCGGTCCTCGTCGACTTCGTCGAGAAGTTTCTCGAACCCATCGAGTGAACCTCTGATGAGTGGGCGGTACTCCCGTTCCTTGAGGCGGAGCCGCCTGTCGGGATCGCCGGCCGTGATGCCGTCCCAGAAGATCCACCTGGCCCGCTGGCTCATGACATCGGCCCCCCAGAGGGAGCGGAGGAACGTGTAGGCAAGGCACCGCTCCGGGAAGGTGCCCGTGCTGCGGCCGAACTTCAGGGAGGTGCCCGGGGTGATCGCCAGCAAGTTGACACCTGGCTGTCCGCTGCTGCCGGCGTCCAACTGGACGAGCGGCAGCATTGTGAGTCGGTCGATGTCCTCGAGCGGCTCGATGCCCTTGGGGACGAGTTTGCGCAGGTTCTGGCGGGCAATCGCTGCGTTCGAGCAGACGTAGACGATGTCGTGCCGCTCATCGCCGATTCGTCTCAGGTGTTCGATGACCATGGCGACCACACCCTTGGCGACATGTGTCTTACCGAGTCCGACTTCGTCAGCCACGAGGAACCGAACCGCCGGATCTCGCTCAGCGAACATCCGCTCGAATGTCCATAAGGCGGTCCGCCGCTGGAAGTCCTTCAGGTCGGCGAGTACCGCCTGCGCGTCGAGGTCCGGCTCGCTCACTGTGCCTCGTCTCCTGGGAACGCAACGCCATAGATCATGGTCCAGAGGTCAACGAAGCCGGGTGGCAGCGCATCATCGTCTGCCAGGTCGATGACGAGGGGGTGGAGGCCGACAAGCTTCGACGGGTCTCGTCGCATCGTTCGTAGTAGCCGCTCGAGGACTGGCAGGTTGACAGGGCTCTCCCCATCGGTGCCTGTCCCGGCGCCAACGCCTTCCACGGCACCGAGGAGGTCCATCTGTCCGGGATCCTCGTCGAGGAGCGCCAGAAGATACCGGAGGAAGCGTTCGGCGTTGCCGACGAGTGCTCTCAGCAGGTCTCTGTCTCGATGTTCGGGCACCCCGGTGAGTGGCACGGGAACGACGAACCGGGTGAGCGGGCCGCTCTCGTGTTCCAACTCGAAGGCCAGAAAGCCACTGATGGTCTCGAGGCTGGTCTGGAAACGCTCCTCGAAGGGCTCACCTGGCGTGATTCGTCGCCGGTTCCCTGCCGATGCAAGCGGCCAACAGTGGATCACTGTGCCGTCGATGGCCAGAATGGGTTCGGGTGAGCGGTACGTGACGGCCCATCCGGTTCCGCTCTCTTCCACGAACCCCTCGATTGGAAGGCGGGCGATCGTGCGACGGGCATGATCGAGACTGGTCGCTTCTTCTGGTTCGTCATCTGGGTTGGAGCCGCTGTAGGTGTTGAACAGAGCGCGAAGGCCCAGTTCGTCTCCGGTGTCGTCACAGAGGCGATCAATGCCCAACTGGGCAACCTGTCCGCTCAGTTCGACCAGGATCTCGACGTTGTTGTTGAACGCAGCGCCGGTGGCGTTGGCCGACCCGAGGAACAATCGGGCTTTGCCGGCTTGTTCGAAGGCAAACACCTTTGCGTGCAACCCGGACAGAGGCCGGCCAGGGTCTTCAGGAGACAGTTGCTCGTTCGCGTCAAGGTCGGGCGTGCTGCCGTCGTCGAACACGTAGGCGTCCGCGACCAGAGACAAGCTGCTCGCATCCAGACCATCGAGCGACTCCGACCTGCTGACGAGCTCGTCCACAGGAGCGGAGCGCACCTTTGTGAAGAACCCGTCGCTCACAAAGGGCGAGATGATCAGTGAACGGTCAGCGTCGTCCGGTAACGGCGAAGGCGTGGGAGTGAGCCCGAGCACATGGACCTGGAGATCTTCGACCCCTTCCGGCAACTCGAACCTTGCGGCCTGCAGTGCCGTGGCCAGCGAGTGGACCCGGTCCAGGTGGTCCTTTGTTACAGCGCCGACGGCCGCAGTGAGCAGACCCTCGAACAGGTTGCCGACAGCGTCCAGTCGGACACCGGACGGATCGATCGCCTCGTCGAGTCTGATCACGGTGTCCCAACTCGCGTCAAACGTGAGGTTCCGGCTGGCGATCAGCACGCGAAGCCTGTTCTCGCTTGCACCGCCCCCCTCCGGGCCATCCGGCGTCTCGTAGCGGAGCACCCACGCCTTGGGATGGACGACCCCGCCTCGTGGAGCACGAACGGGCACGACCGTCTTTTCGAGAAAGGCGAAGACACGGCCCGGTGGCGGAAGGGTGATCTCGCCGACCTGGCTGAACACGGTGAGCTTGTCGGCGTGTGTTCGCAATGCGTGGAGCAGCTCGATGGGTTCGTGCTGGCCGTCGTAGGGCGCCATGCCGTCGGGGCCGGTGAGAGCGAATGCGGCTGGAGCGGCCAGCAGAGCCCGCAGGTCGAGCGTGAACGTGACCGCCATGGCCGACTCCAGCCGGAACCCGGCCGGCGGCCGCATGGCGTCGATGAGCGTGAGCCGGTTCGTCGGTTGGAGCATCAGGCGCCCGCTTCCAGACCTGCGGCGATGTCAGTCAGGTAGCTTCTGGTGATCGGCCATCGGTAGTTGAGCTGGCCGCCGAACGGTCCCTGATTCCAGTTCTCCAGCGCCGACCGATGGGCCAGACGGGCCCGTTTCGACTTGAGTCGGATCTCCCGATCACGGATTCGTGCGTGGACGGCCGGATCTTCGGCGAAATCCGCAGGATTCGTGATGGCCCGAGTGGCCATTGCGGTGAGAAAGTCCCGCGTGGGAGCGCTGATGTTGTGTTCGGCCAGGAAGTTCCAGAACTCCGGGAGATCCTCGGCCCAGGCGCTGAGTTCCTCGCACCGGTCGGCTACAAGTTCGACCCAGTCATCGATGTGGCCGAGTTCGCTCGCTTCGAGTTCGTCGGTTTTCCATCCGAGCTCTGCCCTCGCCTTGCGGGCCAAAAGGATGTTGTAGACGTGCTGAGGACCCACGGTCAGTTCGGAGAAACACCGGGCATGGTGCAGGACCTCGGCGAGCTGCCCTGGGAGTCCAGCTGACGGCAGGTCCCACGGG
>CAZSSV010000163.1:0-5834 GCA_964609425.1 uncultured Isosphaeraceae bacterium
CGCGATCGCCTCAGCGTTGAGTGTCGCATCGGTGTCAGTTCTTCGGATCCCCATCGGTGTTACCGACACCTTCCGGCCGGTCATCAACTGAAGATCGCTCGTCAGCTTCTCGATCTCGACGCCCTTGGGCCCGATCACCAGGCCGGGACGGGCCGTCTTGACGATGACGGTGAGTTCTTCACGCGTCCGCTCAAGATAGATATCCGAGACCGCGGCAAATGGCGGCGTGCGGTTGAGTCGTTTGTCGACGAACTCGCGGATCTTGTGATCCTCCACGAGCAGCTCGGCAAAGAGCGCCTTGGGAGCGTACCACCGCGACTTGTGTGCCTCGGTGATGCCGACTCGGAATCCGAATGGGTGAACCTTCTGTCCCATCGATCAGTTCCTCTCGTCCAGCACGATGTGCAGATGGCTGGTCCGTTTGCGGATCGGATGCGCCCGGCCGCGGTCCTTCGGTTGAAATCGCTTGATCGTCGGCCCTTCGTCCACGCGGGACTCACAGACCACCAGGCTCGAGACGTCCGCGTCCCGCTCCTCGGCGTTGGCGATCGCGCTCTTGAGAACCGCCTTCAGGTACCAGGCGGCCCGCTTCTTTGAAAACTCGAGCTCGTTCATGGCGTCGTCGACACGGAGCCCGCGGATGAGATCCGCAACAAGCCGCGCCTTTCGGGGCGCGATGCGTGCGAATCTGTGACTTGCTTGATGCTTCATGATGGAATGCCTCACCGGGTCGGATCACCGACCAGACTTCAGGCCCTCCTTCTTGTTCGTATGACCACGGAACATTCGCGTGATCGAGAACTCGCCGAGCTTGTGCCCGACCATGTCCTCCGTCACGAAAACGTCGTTGAACGAGCGGCCGTTGTGCACCTGAAATGTGTGACCGACGAACTCGGGCACAATGGTGCACGCGCGAGCCCAGGTGCGGATCGGCCGTTTGGCACCCCCCTCGGACTGCGCCATGACCTTGTTGTAGAGCTTCTCGTCCACGAACGGGCCCTTCTTGAGTGAGCGTCCCATCTCGATATCTCCGTCAGAGCTTCAACTGGCCGTAACGACGGCTCTTGCGGCGACGCAGGATCCGGGCATTGGACGCCTTGCGTCGCTGCCGCGTGCGTCCACCCTTGGACTTCGTTCCAGACGCGCTGGCCGGCTCACGACCGCCCTTACTGCGTCCCTCACCACCACCCAGCGGGTGGTCATGGTGACTCATCGCCATTCCGCGAACCTTCGGGCGGCGTCCGAGCCACCGATTGCGACCGGCTTTACCGAGCTTCACAAGCTGGTGATCGGTGTTGCCAACCTGGCCGATCGTCGCGCGGCAATTGACCGAGACCTGCCGGAGTTCACCCGAGGGCAGCACGAGCGTCGCCCAGCGGCCCTCCTTGTTGGTCAGCCTCGCCCCAACACCGGCCGAGCGGCAGATTCGGGCACCCTTGCCCGGCTCGAACTCCACAGCGTGGAGCGTCAAGCCTGTGGGGATGAACTCGATCGGCATGCAGCACCCGACGTTGGGCTCAATGTGCGAGCCGCTGCTCAGCACCGTGTCGCCAGGCTTGATACCGACTGGCGCCAGGATGTACCGGCGAGTTCCGTCCTCGTACTCGAGCAGGGCGATGTGGCATGAGCGGTTGGGGTCGTACTCGATCCCGACCACCGACGCCGGCATGTCATCCTTGGTCCGCTTGAAGTCGATCACGCGGTAACGCCGCTTGTGGCCGCCACCGCGGCCCTGCACCGTAATCTTGCCCTGATTGTTGCGGCCACCCTTCTTGGAGAGCGGACGCAGAAGGGACTTCTCGGGCGAACGCTTGGTCACCTCTGCGTGGGTGTTGACCGACGCGTTGCGTCGGCCAGGCGTTGTCGGCTTGTACTTTCGAATCGGCATGGTTCTGTCCTGACGAGCCTCAGATGAGCTCGATGCGGTCCTCCGGATGGATCTTCACGATGGCCCGCTTGATGTCGCTCGTCTTCCAGTAGCCGAACTTGTTGCGGCGGCTCTGGCCCTTACGGTTCTGGATGGCGACTTCCAGCACGCGAACGCCGTACAACTCCTGCACGGCGGTGCGAACGTCCGGCTTCCTGGCTGAACGATCAACCTCGAAGGCATACCGATTGTGCTCGGAGGCCTCCCACGTGGACTTCTCGGTCACGATCGGGCGACGGATGACGTCTGTGTTTCGCATCACGCGGCCTCCTGATCTGCAGCGGCGTCCGCGGCGAGCCATGCCTCGAGCGAGGCCCGGTCCACGAGGAGATACCGGTGGTTGAGCAATTCAAATGCGTTGAGCTGGTCGATGCGGATGATGTCCACATCCGCAAGATTCCGAGCGGACATGGCCGCATTGCGGTTCTCTTCGTCCAGCGCGACCAGGCACGTCCGATCGACACCGCAGGATGAGAGCACCTGCTTCATGTCCTTCGTGCGGGGCACATCAAAGTCGAGCGCGTCGATGCACTTGACCTCGCCGTCCACAAGCTTCGCCAGCAGCGCGTTTCGGTTTGCCAGCCGCCGCATGGCCTTTGGCATCTTCTTGCGATACGTCTCGGTGGCTTTCGTCTTTGCGAACGCCACGCCGCCGCCCTTGCGGACAACGGTCCGGGCGTTACCGACACGGGCGTTACCTGTGCCTTTCTGGCGATACAGCTTACGCGTCGAGCCTTCGACCATGCCGCGGCTCTTCGTCCGGGCAGAGCCCTGACGGCGGTTCGCGTGATACATGACGTAGGCCTGCTTCAGCAGGTCGGGGCGCACCTCGTTTCCGAGTGCGGTTTCGTCGATGGCAAGGGTGTCTACCTGCTTGCCCGATTTGTTGAGTACGGGAAGATCGATCATCGTTCTCTACACCTGTGGTCCCAAGGACCGTTTGCGCCTGGTTCTCCTCGCCATGCTTCGAACCACCCTTTCAGGTGGTCCCACCCGTGGTTCCCGTTGACGGGCCTTCGGGGGTGGGAGGCAGAACTGCGACTCGGCGTTCCGATTCGGGTTGTCATGTCCGGCCGCGTGGCCGGTCTGAGCGAGCTTCAGCCCGCCTTGGCAACCCTCGCTTTCTGTTTGTTGAGGCGAACAGCATCACGCACCAGCACCGATCCACCGACCGGTCCAGGCACGGTGCCCTGCACCATGATGAGGTTTCGATCCGTATCGATCGACACGACGGGCATCGATCGACTGGTCACGGAGACGTGGCCCATGTGGCCTGCCATCCGCTTACCCTTTTTGATTTTCGGGCCCGTACCAAGGTTGGTCGCATGGCCGTTGATGGACCCGGGTGAGCGGTGACGCCGCTTCACGCCGTGCGAGGCCTCAAGTCCGCGGAAGTTGTGACGCTTCATGCCACCCTGGAAGCCCTTGCCCTTGCTCGTCCCGAGCACGTCCACGAACTTGGCGTCCTCAAAGATGGAGACGTCGAGCGTATCGCCAAGTTCGGCGTCGGTTTCGCCGCGAATCTCGCGGTGCGTGCGGAGCGGGCCGCTCCCAGCGCGGTGGTCGTGACCGATGACAGGCATCGTGCTGCGGCGGGCCTTCACCTGGCCATGCCCGAGTTGGACCGCGTCGTAGCCGTCCGTCTCAGCAGTCTTCACCTGTGTCACGGTGCAGGGTCCGACCTCAAGTACGGTCACGGGGACGTTGGTGCCGTCCTCCATGAACCATCTGGTCATGCCCACTTTTGTTCCAATCAGTGCCCGTGTCATCGTTCTGCTTCCGTCCTGCTCAGGCCTTGATCTTCACGAAGACGCCCGCAGGAACGACGAGCCGGTTGAGCGCATCAATCGTGTTGGGGCTCGGCTCTGAGATGTCGATGATCCGCTTGTGCGTACGAATCTCAAACTGCTCGCGCGACTTCTTGTTCACGAACGTCGATCGGTTGACGGTGTAGACCTCACGCCGCGTGGGCAGTGGTACCGGGCCACTGACGCGAGCGCCCGTGCGCTTGGCGTGATCGACGATTTCCTTCGCCGACGCGTCGAGCGCCTGGTGGTCGTAGGCTTCCATTCGGATACGAATCTTCATCGTTCAATCAGTCTGGCACCCGCAGCGGGGCTGCCCGAAGCTCCATCAACATCGATACAAGCACGCAAACTCGGTCCACCGACCGAGCGCGAAACGACGATGATAGGCTCCCCCGCCCACCTGTCAAGGGCTCCAAGGGCACACGCCCCGCTTCTCTTCCTCACTCCCGGGGTACAGTCCGGCACATGTTGACATGTCTGATCGTCTCCGCACTCCTCTCGGCCGGAACCTTGCTGGTCAGCGACGAACTCGGGGTCACCCTGCAGGTCCCCCAGGGCGAGCTGGCTCAGCGTCCGGGCGATGCCGGCGCGGTCTTTCTGATCCGCGAGCGGGGGTCCAACCCTGTGTGGAGCCTCAGGATCGAGTCCATCGAGCTTGACGAGCAGGAGCCAGAGGCCTGTCTCCGGGCAGCACTTGCAGCCCGCATCCCAGCCGAGACCTACACCAAGGCGGCCATGGAGCCGCTGGAGCTGGGAGATCGGAAGGCCGCGATGGCCTGGGTGACGCACACCGCCTCGAACGGGCGGCACGCACGGCTCGGGTGGCTGGCTGCACCGCAGGCCCTGGGACGGTGCCTGCTCATCGGCGCCGTCACGACGCCAGAGGCCTCAGAGTCGACAGAACCACTGCTGCGACAAGCCTTTCGGAGCGTGAGGCTCATTGACCGCGCCGACGGCAACCCGCAACTGGATGCAGACCTTCACCATGGCGAAGCTGCCTTGAAGTCCCTTGACGAGAACCTCTTACGTTCTCTGGTGGGTCGAGCGGACGTCCTCCGCGTGTACGACCCGACGGGAGAAACTGACCGCGAAATCGCCTTTGGCACCCTGACGGCCCAGGCTGCCCCACGCGCGGCAGTCCGCACATCACCGGGCCCATCCACGCCAGCCGAGCAGGAGGAAGGCCTGCTGGTCACCACCCACCTTCGCTTTGCCGAAGACACCGAGACCTACGTGGACCGTGTACAGCGGTGTTGGGTCAGCTCGGCCCTGCCGCGGGAGGCCCGGGGGGGGGCCACCACCACGGCCACCGGCCGCAGGCGGCCCGCCACCGAGGAGCTCCCCCTACGCGAGCCCCCGACCGTGTCCCACCCGCGAGGCCAATTGCTGGTGATCCGGCAGGACGATGCGCACGGAACCCGCGACACATGGACGCTCCACCCAGCCACCCCCTGGCTGCCCCGCGCCCTGCGGTGGTTCGTCCGGGACCTGATCCCACTTTCAGATGTCCCCCGGGCCGCGTGGCACACATGGGATGACTCCACCATGACGCCTCGCGCCACCATTCGGCGCGATGCCGCCGAAGGCGACCACATCTGCTGGATCTGGTCGGGGCGGGACGGCTTGCCGAGCTTCGTGACGTTCGGCGCCGACGGACGGTGGTCGCGCGCCACCACCGCTGACAGCGTCCGCATCGAAGTCAGCGACGAGCAGACGGTCCGCCAGCGGTGGAATGCCGCGGGACTGCAACTGCGGTGACCGCAGCCTCCAAGTCGTCCATGGTCGAAGGTGCATAGAACGGAAATGGCAGGTCGCGTCGCCTGGCAACCACCGCGGAGGCCCGGGCTGATTCGCCGAAGTCTTTCAACGACGCATCAGTTGCGAGTTCCGCATGCATCTGCGCAAAGGCCGCTCGCCGGGCCTCGCCGCCCCGTGGCAACGACGCAATCTTCTCCAGCCACGCTCGCTTCATGTCGGACACGCCCCCGTCGGCCCGAGGATCGTGCCTGCCCCGCCGAGCCGCGGTGTCCCACGCCTCGGCCCGCTCGGCGGACAGGTGCACCGTGGCGGTCACCATGGCAGCCGGCGCCACCTGCCAT
>CAZSSV010000164.1:0-5831 GCA_964609425.1 uncultured Isosphaeraceae bacterium
CAGGCGAGTTGAAAGACGGCGAAATCGTGTCGGGCACCGTCACGCGGTTGGCGGCGTTTGGCGCCTTTGTCAAACTCGCTGAAGGCGTCGAAGGGCTCGTCCACATTTCGGAGATGGCCCACAAGCGGATCTCCCGGCCGAATCAGGTCGTCCGCGAAGGCGAGGTGGTCCAGGTCAAGGTGTTGTCGGTCGATTCCGACACCAAACGCATCAGTCTGTCCATCAAGCAGACCACCGAGGGCCCGGGGGACAGCGGCGGCGGGAGCACTCGAGCGGATGATCCCGCCCTGCGAAAGCTCCGCGCACGCTTCGGCGGTGGCGACCTCAAGGGCGGTTTGGGCTGAATCTTCAGGTCTTGGCGCATGGCGAATCTCCCGCCGGCCTGTACCTTCCAGAGGGCGTGATGGACCCGCACCTCTGGAGAGGACTGACCCATGACAGCACCCGCCAGAATTACCGCGTTCCTGGCCCTGATGACGGGCACCGCGGCCGCCGCGACCCTTCACGTCCCTACGGAGTATGCGACGGTGCAGGAAGCCATCGACGCCGCGTCGGCCGGAGACGAAGTCGTGCTCGCCCCGGGGATCTATGCCGAGCACTTCGCCTTCACAGACGTCGACGTCACCGTCCGTTCGGCTGAAGGCGCCGCCAGCACGGTCTTCGACGGCGATCTCATCTCAGGCGAGTGGATCGCATACTTCCCATCTCATGCCATCGGCGAGTTGCGAGGCATCACCATTCGCAACAACACCGCCTCCTATCAAGGGGCCGTCACCATCAGACGGAGCGCGGCCCGAATCATCGACTGTGTCTTTGAACACAACGAGAACTTCTACGGCGGCAGCGCGCGGCAGATCGACACATGGACCCTCGGAGACGCCTACGACATCCGCGTGGAGGGGTGTGCCTTTCGGGAAAACCACAGCGGAGGAGGCGGAGGCGCTGTGGTCGTGATGGCACACGGCGATGACCCGGATTCACCCGATCAACATCTGGCCCGCTTTGACGATTGCCGCTTCGAATCCAATACCGGCGGGGAGGCGGGCCACCTTCTGATTCTTCAGAGTACCGGGTGCGTCACCGAGTTTGATGCCTGTGACTTCCGCCAAGGTTCCGGAGAGCTTGCCCACGCCGTGGTGGTCAGGCACGCCTCAAGCACCGCCACCGATATGGCATCCGTCTCCATGCGGGGCTGCACGCTTGAGGATCATGCCGGCCCGACCATCCGCTCGGAGCACATGGTGACCTTGCACATTGACGATGCGGCATTCCGCGACAGTGGGTCACCATCCCTGTACCTCAACCCGCCGAGCACCGCCGAGATTGCAGGCTCCACATTCTGCGGCACCTCGACCACAATCTCTGGAACATGGACCAACCTCGGACAGAATGAATTCACCGACGATTGCCTGTGCAGCGGCGATGGAAACGGCGACGGCGTCGTCGATGTCTCCGATCTGCTCGCCATGCTCGCCGTCTTTGGTGAAGCCGATCCGGCCTGGGACGTGGACGGGGACGGGATCGTCGGTGTCAATGACTTGCTCGCGCTGATTGCGTCATGGGGTGCCTGCTGACCTAGAGACGCGCACCAGCTCCGCGAACGCGTCGATGTCCACCGCCGCCACCGGGCGGTGGTGGACCACGTGTCGAGGCAGGTGAGCCTCTGGCACGTCCGGCAGGAAGAGGAGCACAGCGTCGAGATGACCGTCTTGCACGTGCGCCGACGTGAGCGAGCCCATCGGTGTCGACACAGCGGCGACCTCCATCGGGGGAACGCCGTGGGCCTCCAGATCATCCATGATGGCGGGCGGGGAGACCGCCCCAACCACTCGAACGCTCGACGGGCCGGTGTCATCAACATGCCCCTCGGCGGCGCGGCCGGTGACATAGAGCGTGACGTCAGGCGCGACGTAGGTGATCGTCTGCAGCAACTCTTCCAACGCTTCAAGGCGGGCGAGCCGCTCACGCGCCCAGATGTGCATGCCCTGATCTGCCTGCCGCAAGGCTTCCAAGTGCCGCCGCACGGTCGCTCCCGATGGCCAGGCCGCCGTCTGGCATGCGGCCTGCGCCTGCGCGATCGCCTCGCCGATGTTCCCTGCTTCACCGGCATGCAGCCGATTGGCCGCCTCGATTGCCACACTGTCGGCCGGTCCCGCCATGGTCAGACCTTACGATACCGGCGTGAGCCAAGCCTCCACATCTCGACCCCTGATCGGATTGACGCTCGGAGACCCGGGCGGCATCGGTCCGGAGATTGTGGCTCAGTGTCTGGCCGATGAACCGCTTCGCGCCCAGGCTCGGCTGGTGGTCTACGGCGCCGCCGGACCCCTGTCACTGGCGGCCGACGCCCACGGCGCTCGGCGGGATTGGTACCGAGCCTGCGCCGACGAGCACGGCGACAAGCCCCTCGCCGACACGCCCATTGTGCTGGACGACTCACGGCACGGCGACCTGCTCGATGCAGCCCCTGCGCCTCGCAAGGCGCAAGGCGCCGCGTCGAAGCATTGGGTAGAGCGGGCCATCAACGACGCCATGCGTCCCTGGGGAGACGCCCGCCGGCTCGACGCCATCGTCACCGCGCCCATCAGCAAGGAGGCATGGTCGCTCGCAGGATTCAACTGGCCCGGACACACCGAATTGCTGGCACATCGCGCCAAGGCCAAGCAGGTCACGATGGTGTTCGAGTCGCCCCATCTTCGCGTGGCGCTTGCGACGGTTCATGTGCCGCTCATGGCGGTGCGTGACATTCTGACCATCGGCCGCATCTTCGATGCCATTGAGCGCGGGGCAGAAGCCTGCCGGCTGCTCGGCATTGCCAAGCCGCGGCTGGCCGTGTGCGGTTTGAATCCCCATGCCGGTGAGAGCGGCGTACTGGGATGGGAGGAATCAAACATCGTCTCGCCTGCCATCGACATGGCGCGAGGCGGCGGCGTGAATGTCACCGGCCCCTTCCCCGCCGACACGCTCTTCCGACGCGCTGTTGGCGGCGAGTTCGACCTGGTCGTCGCGATGTACCACGACCAGGGGCTCATTCCGCTCAAACTGCTGGGCCAGGGCGGCGCGGTCAACTGGTCTGTCGGCCTCCCCTTCATCCGAACAAGCCCCGACCACGGCACGGCCTTTGACATTGCCGGGCGAGGACATGCCGATGCGTCGTCGATGAAGGCCGCGATCGCGTTGGCGATTCGTCTGGCCGCTGCGCGCCATCAGTCACCTGGTGTACCTGCCGGGTAACGATCGCAATCCTCCCACGGGCAGTTGCCCGGTGGAGTGCGCCGGCGTCGCTACCATTCCCACCATGTCCGACACCTCACACACGTATTCCATGGACGAACTCGTATCGCTGTGCAAGCGGCGCGGATTCATCTACCCCGCGAGCGAGATCTACGGAGGCATCAACGGCTTTTGGGACTACGGCCCCCTCGGCACGGCACTCAAGAACAACCTCCGTGACCGCTGGTGGCGGGACATGGTCAAGCGGCCACCGCTTGGGCCTGATGGCCAGGAAGTCAGCATCGTTGGGTTGGACTCGGCCATCATCCAGAATGCCCGCGTGTGGGAAGCATCCGGCCACGTCGGCGGCTTCAATGACCCCATGGTGGATTGCCGGGAGTCGAAGGCCCGGTACCGCGCCGACCACCTGGCGTGCCTGGGCGTGAAAGGCGACACGTCCGGTCAGATCTATGCCTTCGTCGAAGGCGATGACGAGTCGCTCGCCACGGCCCGCAAGAAACTCGAGAAGTACGTCAAACGCACCCTCGAAGACGAGGAACTCGACACCTGCGCGCTCGCCACGCTCTCGGCCGACGAACTGGCGATCACGGTTGGCCCCGACACCAAGACGGCCGGCACGCTCACCGAGCCACGCCAGTTCAATCTGATGTTCGACACGACAACGGGCGCAATTCGAAACGAGGACAGCAAGGTCTACCTGCGCCCTGAAACCGCTCAGGGCATCTTCCTGAACTTCGGCAACGTCGTCGACACCATGCGGGTCAAGGTGCCATTCGGCATCGCCCAGATCGGCAAGTCGTTCCGCAACGAGGTCACTCCCCGGAACTTCATCTTCCGCTCCCGCGAGTTCGAGCAGATGGAGATCGAGTGGTTCTGCCATGAGGACGCGGCCGAGCAGTGGTTCGAGTTCTGGTGCGATGCCCGAGCCACGTGGTGGCAGTCCATCGGACTCACCGGCGACAACATCCTCATGCGTAAACACGACGACGACGAACTCGCTCACTACGCCAAGGAGGGCTGCGGCACCTTCGACATCGAGTACCGCTTTCCATTCACCCATCCCGGCTTCGGCGAACTCGAGGGCGTGGCGCATCGAGGCAACTATGACCTCACGCGTCATCAGGAGTTCAGCAAGAAGAAGCTCGCCTATTTTGACCAGCCAAGAAACGAGCGATACATCCCGCACGTGATCGAGCCGAGTGCGGGCCTCAGCCGAGGCACACTGGCCCTGCTGTGTGAGGCGTACACGCCCGATCCAGACCGAGCGAGCAAGGTGTACATGGCCTTCCACCCAAGCATCGCGCCGATTCAGGCTGCCGTTTTTCCGCTCGTGGGCAAAGATGGCATGCCGGAGATCGCCCACGCACTCTGGGCCGAACTCCGTGAACGCTGGGACGTGGTGACAGACGTGAAACAGAGCATTGGCAAACGCTACGCCCGCATGGACGAGGCAGGCTGCCCCTTCTGCTTCACGATCGACGGCGACACTGCGGCCGACCAGGCCGTCACCGTCCGCCACCGCGACACCCAGGCTCAGCAGCGCATCGCGCTGGACAAGGTCTCGGCATTCATGGCCGAGCACGTCGGCTGAGCCACCCCCAGCCACACCGACCGCCGGTCACTTTATCTTGTTGCCCCATAGGCACTTACAAAATCGCAGTTTCGTAAGTCGCTGCGTCGCAAAGAGATAAAGTGACCGGCGGTCGCAGTGCCTGTTGCCCCGGAAGGCCCCTTGCGGGCCTGAGGCACATTGTTCTTTGCAGGCCTGCGTTCGTCAGGTACGTTTCAGATACCGCATCACCCTTGGCGACATCGCCCCCGGGGAGCCCCCGGGGAGCCCCCGGCGACGCCTGTCCAACAGTGGTGCCGGAAGCCACCATACGCGGCAGCAGGAGAATCGCATGCACGCCTTGAGAATTGCCGGACTGCTGGCCATCACTGCCGCATCTGCCGCATCAGCCCAGACCGCCCCGCCCTCGCTGCAGACCAACGACGTCCAGATTGGCAGCGGTGTGCTGACTGGCGACGACCATGACCTGACGATTCCCTTCCGTCACGTCGTCTCAGACCCAAACGCATCTTCCATGCAGGTGCACTTCGGCCGCACCAAACTTGGCGAAGGATGTACGCTCCGAATCACGTCCCTATCGGATGGGGGCTCCCAGCATCACAACGCCACCTCGCTCCGGCAGTGGCAGCACACCAGCGCCTGGTTCAATGGCCCGCATGTGCTGGTGGAGCTCATCATGGAACCGGAAGCGACAGCCTCACACGTCACGATCGACGCGGCGACATCCATGACGGGCGTGTTCGACGCGCGATCCATTTGCTTCGGCGCCGATGATCGCATCCTCAGCTACGACGATCGCAGCGGCCGCCTCGCGCCCATCGGTTGTACGGCCTGGCTCATTGACGACCCCGGCCACCAGTTTCTCACGGCCGGACACTGCGTCAATGGCACGGGCTGGGCCGAGACCATGGAGTTCAACGTCCCCCTCAGCAATAGTGACGGCAGTTGGAACCACCCCGGCCCGGAAGATCAGTACCCGGTTGATCCCGTGTCGATCCAGTTCGCCGACGAGGGCCTCGGCAATGAC
>CAZSSV010000165.1:0-5774 GCA_964609425.1 uncultured Isosphaeraceae bacterium
TGCCGTCATGCGCCGCCTACTGGTCTCCGCTGTAGATCGCCAACTGCCGCCGCGTCAGAATGAACCACCCAAGCACCATGGTGCCGCCCCCCCAGAAAGCCGCCATGGTCAGTGCTTCCCGGAACCAGGCCCAGGTCACCATTTTGCCGGTGATCAGTTGGTCGATGGGCTGCAATTCGCCGAACCGCCGAAGCAGATACACCATGGTGCCAGCGACGGTTCGGACCATCGCTTCGATCCCCCATTGAATGTACTCCCCGGTGGTTTCAGGCGCGTCGTTGCCCGCGCCGTACGCGATCAGCGACAGGCTGAGCCACGGGGCAATGCTGGCAGCTGCGTACGCTGAAAAGACCACCAGACACGCGACAGGAAAGCTGAGCGCCGTCGAGACGCCACAGGCAAACCCGGCGAGCACGGCCAGCTTCAACCACAGGACGAGGAGGCCCCGGAGGAAGTTCGACCCAAAGGTGCCCTTGGGGTAGCCGATCTCAAACTCGTCCTCGAGCCAGAAGATCGCGAAGGGGTCGCGGTTGCCACCGCTCATCGCCAGTGGTTGAAGGTCCACGGGGCCGCGCCACTCGTCGCCCTTGGGGGGCGTGTGCTGTGTGAGGTTCACAATGGAGACATCGAGCGACCCGTCCTCATTGATGGCCGAGGGCGCAATGTCAATGTGCTGGGGCAACGTCGGAATGAAGGGGCCAAGGACCGCTTCGGTCAGGTCGTCTCCGGTCGCCACGCCGATCAGGCAGCGATCGTGCTCATCCGAGAGACCGCCATAGAGTCTGAAGTTGAGCCGGAGCGGAAGGCCCTGAGCCCGCGCTTCACCCAGACCTTCAAAGTGAAGCGTCTTCCATGGGACGGTCGCGGGATCCAACATGGTTTCAATGCGGCGACGCTGCTGATCGAATTCATCGAAGACGCGTTTGCGGAGTGTTCGATAGGTCGCCAGGGGGATGTCCCCTTCGGCGTAGTCGGCAAACGCGGGGTCCTCCAGGATGATCTGGTCAATCCTGCCTGACATGTCAACTTCATCAAGTTCCTCGTAGACAGGCTTCATGCTTGTTCTGGCAACCAGCACATCGTTGAGCAAGTCTTCCTGAGCCAGAAACTCTGCCGAGGTCCGCGGTAGATTGGACGTGCGAAGGAACTGGATGTATCCGAACGACCAGCTGCCAGCCACCGTGAGCATCACACCCCCCAGCAGCATCACGCCGGCCCACTTGCCGAAGAGATAGCTTGCCCGGCCCAGCGGCTTGGTCGTCAAGTGCCAGATGTGCCGATCCCGAATGTCGAAACAGATGGTTCCGCATCCGAGCAAGAGCACCATGAAGGCGGTCACGAGGAACGCCAGGCCCAGGCTGCGCGCGAGATAGGCCTGCACGACCTGGTCGATCGGCGCTTCCAGATTGAGCGAAAGCGGGAGCAGCGGCAAGGCGATGAGCAGGGTGACGACAAACGCAAGCGCCAGGCGAGTTCGAGATGCCTCCCAGAGCAGTGTGTGCGCCACGGCCATCCAGCCCTGCCGCCCACTCAAAGCCAGTTGGAGCCCACGAATCAGCATCAGGTAGGTGCTGAGCAACACGCCGATGGCCAGCGGCACGCCGACCCAGGAGGACCACCCCAGCACCCGGAAAGCCAGGGCAAACACGCACCCACCAATCAGCAGCATCGCCACCGGCACGAGCAGCCCCATCCAGACGATCGCCACGCCGACCACCATGGTGATCGTCATCAACTGCCACGCCAGTGCCGTCTCAAGCAGAAGCCACCGCGGCGCCCAGCCGGGAATCGAGTCCCTCAGAAGGAGAAAGACGACCCGCTGAACATCCGCAGCAGTCCCGTCCTCGGCGATCACAGTCTCGACGACATCGGCCGGGGCCGAGTAGGTTCGGCCGTCGATCGTGAATTCGCCGTCATCCCGAAGCAGCAGGCCCCACGTGGCACCTTCTTCGCCGCTCAGTTTCGCCGTGATCGCCTCAGCCTGGGCGTCCCAACTGGCACGTATCGAGATGAGACTTCCAAAGAAGCCCCCTGCCGCACCCAGCAGCACGACCGTCGCCATGATTCGGAACCATCGCAGTCGTTGGATCTCGTCGAGCCGGCGCTTGAGTCGCGTCCATCCCATCAGGCGTCATCGCCTGGCTTGGAATCACCCGAGGCGTCGTCTCCCATCAAGCTGTCGATGAGCGAGTCGTCAACGTTTGACGGCGGCGTGGGCGTCACGGGCTTGGCCTTCGCCGCCGGGGTCTCGGGCTCGTCCATGAGCGCGTCGAGCACGGCGCCATCATCGTCCTCCTCGGCCGCATCTTCGGTGTCGATGACACGAGCCACCTGGGTTGGGTCAGACGTCCGTTCGAGGTGTTCGATGAACGCTTCGCCCTCGGTCTCACCCTTCTGAAGAAATGCCGCAGTCTGACCGCCTTCGGTCGCGCCAGAGGTTGCAACGTGCTCTCGCCTTGCTGCTTCGACGATGTCCATGAAGAGGTCTTCAAGCTGCTGCCGCGGGCTGTCGACCTGCTCGATCGCCTGCCCGCTGGTCTGCAGCACCGCTTCGATGCGATCGATGGTGGCCTGATCCAGGCGTCCGGTCCGAATGACGGTCCGCTCGGTGTCCTGAAGCAGATCGTCCACGGTGCCCTCTGCGCGAATCCGGCCTCCGTACAACATCACCATGCGATCGCACACGTCCTGCACATCACCAAGAAGGTGCGAACTGAGCAGGATGGTCTTGCCCCGCTGACGCAGGTCGACAATGAGATCCTTGACCTGTCTCGTGCCGATGGGGTCCAGACCCGACGTCGGCTCATCCAGTATCAAAAACTCAGGATCATTGACAAGCGCCTGAGCCAGACCGATGCGCCGCATCATGCCCTTGGAGAACTCCCCGACGGGACGGTGTGCGACGCCGGCCAGGCCGACCATTTCCAGGAGCTGCTCGCTGCGGCGTTGCCTGTCGGCGCGGCGAAGCCCGAACAACCGACCGTAGTAGTCGAGCGTTTCCAGGGGCGTGAGGTAGCGATAGAGGTACGTTTCTTCGGGAAGGAATCCGATGTGCCGCTTCACCGCGACATCGGTGGGCGGGCGGCCGAGCACCGAAAGCCGCCCGGCAGTTGGTTTGAGCAGCCCCAGAATCATCTTGATGGTCGTGCTCTTGCCCGATCCATTCGGGCCGAGCAATCCGAAGACCTCGCCGCTACGAATGTCCAGGTCAATCTTGTCCACGGCCAGCGCTCGGGTGCGCATCCAGAAGTCACGAAAGGCGCGGGTCAGGCCTCGGGCCTCGACAATCGTCGAATCAGATCGCTTCATCAGTTCTCCCGCCTGCCACGGAGCCTGCCCTGCTCATCGACATGAAGCCGGCGAGCAGCCTTGTCCCCTTTGAGATCCTGCACCTTGCGGAACCGGTCCATCGTTGTTCCCGCAAGCGTGTCCCAGTTCTCCTCACCACGCTGTGTCAAATCTGCACGCCGCCGAACATCTCGTACATGCTGCAGCCCTGAAATGTCAAGACGGAGCGAACCCAGCCCAACCGGAACCAGGATGACCTCGGCGTCCTCGGCGGCCAGGAGCTTGCCACGCACATCGAGCAACCGCTGGGCGACGACCAGATCTGGATGGGACTCCCAGGCCTCGAGCAGGCTGGCAAATCGCTTTGCCTCACTCCCGATGGTCTTCTCGATTTCCGTGCGATACCGCTCAGCGGCCGCGATGTCCCGAAAGATCCGGCCACTGATGCGACCGTCGTCGAACATGGCATCGACCTTCAGAAGAATCGAGTCGATCTCGGCCTGATCGCCCCAGGCCGCCTCGTAGGCGCCAAGCAGTTGCTCCAACTCACCATAGTGCTCACCGGCGGTTTCGATGAGAAGTTCCTGGGCCGCCTGCTGGGCAGCTTCGATGTCGCCCTCGACCTCTTGTCGGGTCTTGGAGAACGCCTCGAACGACTTTTGCATGAAGAGCGGTGGGTTCGGGTCCTCGACGATCGTCACTTCGGCAATCCGAATGCCGGCGGACGCTTCGTCGAGCAGCCGCTGGGCCTCATCCCGAAGCATCGCGCGCAGCGCGTCGGACGACAGCGTCGTTCGCAGTTCATGCAGCGTTCGCTCAGCGGCCACGGTGACCGTCGCGCTTTGCAGCGAGAGCTGCACCAACGCGTCGGCATTGGCGTCCGAGACCGTCTCCAGGTACCGCCGGGGGTCAACAATCTCGTACCGCGCTGATGCCTCCAGGTGTCCAATCTCGCCGTTGCTGGTCAAGAACGAACCATCCCGCTCTGGCTTGATGCGGTCCGTGGCCTTGGCCCGGCGAACGGCCTGTTCCTTGCCCTGATGCCCCTGCCCCCTGGTCATGAAGGCCTCGCCATCATCCACGACACGGCCCTCAGCCTGAAAGAGAACGAACTCGCCAACAGGTGGCGGCCAGTTCATCTGTAGACCGGGCTCCAGGCCGTCGGGATCGACGATCTTTCCCCAGACGGTCGCGACGCCACCCTGATTGTTCTCGACGGTTTTGAAGCCGGAGAACAGAAAGAGCACGAGCAGGCAGAGGATGGCGACCTGCAGCAGCCTGAAGCTGAGTTGCAGCGCGTCGGCGAGCGAGCGATTGGCCGGATCCATCGCCTCTCGAAGCTCGGCCGCGTCGCCGACGCCACCTGAAACCTCCAGCCGCGCCGAGGCGTCTCGATGCCGCGGTCCCGCCTCTGTGTGATGCGGCTGCTCACTCACCACTGGTGCCCTCCGCGGCGCCCACGACATCCTCGGTGCCTTCGGCCTCGAGCAGATGCCAGGGCTCGACGGCCGTATCGATTACGTAGGTCGTGTTCTGGGAGAGCGACTGCTCCAGCGCGTCCAGCCACAGAAGGAAGACCGCCAGTTGTTCATCTCGCCCCATTTCAGCCAGGTACTTCGCTGCGAGTTCCTCGCCATCGGTCCGAATCTCCTGGGCCCGCTGCGACGCAAAGGCAAGAATCTTCTCGGCGATGCCAGCAGCATGAGAGCGGATTCGCTCGGCTTCAGCGGACCCACGAGCCCGCTCACTGTCCGCGAGCGTGTCGCGGCGGGCCTGCATGCGGCGCACCACCTCGGCCGATGTTGATTCCTTGAACGCGATGCGACTCACGCCGACCGCGACCGGCTGGATTCCCTCGGCGTCCACCGACGCCATGCGATCAAGGACGGCCTGCTCGGCCTGCTCAATCCTGCTGTCTACCCCGAGAAGCTCGTTGAAGCGAAACTCCGAAAGCGCCGTCAGGGCGTCACGGAACTGGTTGCGGAGTGACTCTCTGGCTGCGTCGATGTCAGCAAAAGACTGGTAGAACTCAAGCGGCCCGTTTCCGTCCCGCTCGACCCGCCACAACAGAAACCCGCGGACCACAATCTGCTGGCCATCGGCGGTTTGCACATTCTCGAGCGGAGATTCGAGAATCTGCAGTCGCGTGTCGTACACATACACCGAGTCGGCAAAGAACGGCAGCCGAAAGTGCAGACCGGCGTCTCGAACGATGCTGTCCTCGTCTACTTTGCCGAAGCGGCTCTGTACGGCCACTTCGTTATACGCCACGGTAAACGTCATGCTGAAAATGGCGAGTACGCCGAGAATGATCAGCCCGACGATGACTGCGGAGGCCTTCTTCATGGCACCTATTCCTCGCCCTCGTTCTCGCCCATGAGCGAGTCGGAGAAGACGGTGTTGGGGGATGCAAGTTCACGGAGTTCGACATTGAGATCGAGGCGCCCCGGGTCCACGCCCATGACGTACTTGCGCATGCGCGGCAG
>CAZSSV010000166.1:0-5747 GCA_964609425.1 uncultured Isosphaeraceae bacterium
CTTCTACGACACGCAGAAGGGTGGCGACTTTCGGTCCCGCGAAGCCAACGTGTGGCGTCTTGCAGAGGTGGCGACCGGAATCATTGACCAGTGCACCGCGCAGGGCGTTCCGTTTGCCCGAGAGTACGGTGGCCAACTGGCAAACCGGTCATTCGGTGGTGTGCTCGTCGAGCGCACCTTCTACTGCCGCGGACAAACCGGCCAGCAACTTCTGCTCGGTGGTTATCAGGCGCTGCATCAGCAGGTGGCCATGGGCAACGCTGTCATGTACCCGAGGACAGAGGTTCAGGACATCGTCAACATCGACGGTCGTTGCCGTGGAGTCGTGTATCGATGCCTGCAGACCGGCGAGATTCGGAGCCTCGCGGCGGACGCAGTCGTGCTTGCAAGCGGCGGCTATGGGAATGTGTTTTTTCACAGCACCAATGCGTTCAACAGCAACGCAACGGCTGCGTGGCGGGCGCACAAGCGGGGGGCTGGGTTCGCAAACCCGTGCTACGTGCAGATTCACCCCACGTGCATTCCCGTCAGTGGACACTTTCAATGCAAACTGACCCTGATGAGCGAGTCGCTCCGCAATGATGGGCGCGTCTGGGTGCCCAGAAAGCCCGGCGATACGCGGCCACCTCATCAGATCCCCGAGGAGGAACGCTACTACTACCTGGAGTCGCGGTACCCCTCGTTCGGCAACCTCGTACCTCGGGATGTGGCGGCGAGGAACGCCAAGTACGTCTGTGACGACGGGCTCGGCGTGGCCGGAAAACAACAGGTCTATCTTGACTTCACCGACGCGATTGCGGAGCGGGGTCGCCATGTCATCGCCGAGCGATACGGCAATCTCTTCGACATGTACGAAGAGATCACGACGGACTCGCCCTATACGACCCCAATGCGCATCTTTCCCGCTGTGCACTATTGCATGGGTGGGCTGTGGGTCGACTACAACCTGATGACCAACATTCCAGGCCTGTATGCGGTGGGCGAGGCGAACTTTTCCGATCATGGCGCGAACAGGCTCGGGGCGAGCAGTCTCATGCAGTGCCTTGCCGACGGGTACTTCATTCTTCCGCAGACCATCAGCTACAGTCTTCACGACATCTATATGGACAAGGTCCAGACCGACCATCCCGCCTTTGCCGAACACGAAAGGCAGGCTCGCGACCGCATTCACGGGCTCATGGCCCGAAGCGGCAGCAGAACCCCCATGTCGATCCACAAGGAACTGGGGGAGGTCATGTGGGACAAGTGTGGTATGGCGCGGACGGCGGATGGGCTCAAAGAGGCGATCGCCACCATCGACGAGCTCAAGGATGCATTTGAGAACGACATGGTCGTGCCGGGCCGGTCCGACACGACCAACCAGGCTTTGGAACGTGCCGGCCGGCTGGGAGACTTCCTGGAACTCGGCCACCTCATGTGCCGTGATGCCCTCGAGCGTGATGAGTCCTGTGGCTGCCACTTCCGCGAGGAGCATCAGACGGAGGATGGCGAAGTCGTTCGAGACGATGAGCGATTCGGCCACGTCGGCGTGTGGGAGTGGAAGGAAGGCGGTCCCCATGAGAAGACCACCGAGGACTTGACCTTTGAAGCGCTTCCCCTGATGACTCGGAGCTACAAGTGATGCGAATGATCCTGCATATCTGGCGGCAGCGCGGGCCCGAGGACACGGGGGGCTTCCAGCGACATGAGTTGGATGGTGTTGAAGATGACATGTCGTTTCTGGAGATGCTCGACACGCTCAATGAGCGAATCATCGAGGCCGGTGACGACCCGGTGTCTTTTGACAGTGACTGCCGGGAGGGCATCTGTGGCGCGTGCTCGTGTGTCATCAACGGGCGTCCGCACGGCCCGGGGCAGAAGTCGACGACGTGTCAGGTCCGAATGCGGGCGTTTCAAGACGGCGACGAAATCTGGATCGAACCATTTCGAAGCGGGGCCTTTCCGATTGTCAAGGACCTCATGGTTGATCGGACGGCGTTTGATCGCATCATTGAGTCGGGCGGGTACATCTCTGCCCACAGTGGTCCCAAGCCAGAGCCCAATGCCTCGCTGGTGCCGCATCCGGTGGCGGAAGAGGCCATGGACGCGGCCGAGTGCATCGGCTGCGGTGCCTGCGTTGCGGCCTGTCCGAACGGCGCGGCGATGCTCTTCACTGGCGCGAAGGTGTCGCATCTCGGACTGCTTCCGCAAGGTCAGCCCGAGCGATGGAAGCGAGCCAAGTCGATGGTGGCCCAGATGGATGTGGAAGGGTTCGGGGCCTGTACGAATTACGCCGAGTGTCAGGACGCCTGCCCGAAGGGCATTTCGATTCGATTCATCGGACGCATGAACCGTGACTTCATGAAGGCGTCGTTGTGTGAGCCTGACAACCGGCAGGGCCCGTTGAAGGCTCACTGAGCCGGGCGTACCCGAACCTGCATCGTCGGCTGGTGAGGCTGGATGGGGCTGGTCGGTGGCTTCATGCCCTCGGTCCATGCGAAGGCACCGCCAATGGTCGTGATGCCCGGCGTGAGCATGACATGCACGGGCCGGTACCCGTCGGCGGTGACGAGCAGATCGTTCGGCCGGCTTCCCGCCAGCGTGAGACGCGCTCGGCCCGATGCGTCCGTTTCTGTACGACCGCCTGGAGGGTTGGCCAGCGGCGAGATGGGGGGCCCCAGGACTTCACGGGGCGGTATGAATGGGTTGCCACCGGTCCACCGCGCGGTGGCATGGGGTATGGGCTGACCTGTCACCGTGTCCCGTACTTCCAGGCAGGCGTGCAGCGGCGCCGACGGGGGGAGGCATCCGGCCACGGTGGCCATCGCTGCTGCTGCGAGGCCGGTGGAGATGCGTTTGGCACGTGTTGCGACAGTCGGCATATGCCACGCTCCAGACAACGGTGGGGGCGGGATTCGAACCCGCGATACGCCGAAACGTATACCGGTTTTCAAGACCGGCGCATTCAACCGCTCTGCCACCCCACCTGTTGGTGCGGGCATGGTATCTGGTCGCCGGCGGTGCGACGCCTTGCGGCAGGCCGTATGCTGCCTGCCGTCGACGGAGGTACCAGATCGATGATGGGACGACGCGTGGGACTGATGGTGTTGACCGGCGGAATCGTCGGCGGGTGCTCAGGGCCTGTCGACACCAGCAATCTTGGGGCGCAGGAGGCGGCGCTTGCAGCCGAAGGCTCGTCGGACATGCGCCGTCAGGACGGGACGGCCGGCGATCCATCGTTGGCCACGCTGGACGGGGCTGGTGTGCCCGCGAGCGACCCGTTCGATCCCGACCCGTTCATCACGCGAGCGCGATTGGACCGAGCGGCGGATCTGGACGAGTCGGACATGGCTCCGGGTGCAGAGACGCTGGTGCCGAGCGCCGAATCGCCGACCGGTGACCCGATGGATCAGCCGAGCGTCAATGTTCAGGACGAGTAGCGTGCCGCGAGCCGTGCGGCACCTCGGACGCCGCTGGAATCTCCGTGCATGGAGGGGACGATGCGGGTCCGCACAGCATCGCTGAAGACCAGGTGTGGCCAGGCACGTGGAACCTCAGTGTAGATGGCCTCGATCGAATTCAGTCCACCTCCCACGACGATGACGTCCGGGTCGATCACATCAATGACCGTCGAAGTGGCGCGTGCAAGCCGATCCACCCAGTTCACGACGGCAGGGGCCGTCGGGTGGGCGCTCGCAAGCTCGGTCGCTGGCAGCGGCTGGCCGCCGCTTCGCACCCACTCGGCCTCGATCGCGGGTCCAGAGAGCCAGGTCTCAAGGCATCCGGATCGGCCACACCAGCACGTCCTGGCGGCGCGTTCGTCTTCGGCGGGCCAGGGAAGCGGGACGTGCCCCCATTCACCTGCAACGCCATTGGCGCCCTCCAACAGTCGCCCGTCCACGACCACGCCACCTCCAACGCCTGTGCCGAGGATGATCGCGAACACGCACCGCGCGGCGGCCGCAGCACCGTCGGTTGCTTCCGACAGTGCCAGGCAGTTGGCGTCGTTGGCCATTCGGACCTCGCGGCCCAGGGCGGCGTGAAGGTCTTCCGCGAGTGGCCTGCCGTTGAGAACGGTCGAATTGCAGTTTCGCATCAGGCCGGTCGTGGGAGAGGGGCTGCCCGGCACCCCGATACCCAGGTATGGACCACCACCGCCAACAGCCAACTCCACTTCATGCACGGCAGCCGCCACAGCGTCGATGGTTCCGTCATACTGCCCCTTCGGCGTGGGCACACGGTGTCTGGCGAGGATTGAGCCGTCCTCGGCGAGTACAGCCGCCTCGATCTTGGTTCCTCCGAGATCAACGCCCGTCAGCATCGGCGCACTCTACTCGCGAGCTCGGATTCACGACCATGCCAGAGATCATCTACTCCATGCTCGGTGTCTCCAAGACCATCGAGAAACGCACCATCATCAAGGACATCTCGCTGTCGTACTTCTACGGCGCGAAGATCGGGCTGCTCGGTCTCAATGGTGCGGGCAAGAGCACCGTGCTGCGAATCATGGCGGGCCTGGATACGGACTTCGACGGCCAGGTGCAGCGTGTGCCCGGGCACAGCGTCGGGTACCTGGAGCAGGAGCCGCTCGCCGGGGAGTCCCGCACGGTCCGAACGGTCGTCGAAGAGGGCATGCAGGAGACGGTGGCGTTGATGCGGGAGTTCGAGGGCATCAGTGCGGCCTTCGCCGAGCCGATGGACGACGATGCCATGGCCAGGGCGTTGGCCAGGCAGGCCGAAGTGCAGGACGCGCTCGATGCTGCGCATGCCTGGGACATCGACGCGCAACTTGAGATGGCGATGGATGCCCTTCGGTGCCCACCGGACGATCGCGCGGTGGACACGCTCTCTGGCGGCGAACGCCGCAGGGTGGCGCTGTGCCGGCTCCTGCTGAGCAAGCCGGACATCCTGCTTCTGGATGAGCCGACCAACCATCTGGATGCCGAGAGTGTGGATTGGCTGGAGCAGCATCTTCAGCGGTACGAGGGCACCGTGATCGCGGTCACCCACGACCGCTACTTCCTGGACAACGTCGCTGGCTGGATTCTCGAACTCGACAGGGGCGAGGGCATTCCGTGGGAGGGCAACTACACGTCCTGGCTGGAGCAAAAGCAGAAGCGGCTCGCGATCGAATCTCGGCATGAGGGCAAGCGGCAGAAGGCCCTGGAGCGGGAACTCGAGTGGGTTCGCCGGAGTCCGCAGGCCAGGCAGGCGAAGAGTCAGGCCCGCATCACGGCATACGAGAACCTCATGTCTCAGGATCGCCGGGAGCAGGCCCGCGCCGTCGAGATCTTCGTGCCGTCGGGACCGCGGCTCGGTGATGTGGTCATCGAAGTCGAAGGCGTTCAGAAGGGGTACGGCGACACGGTGCTCGTCGATGACCTGACCTTCTCGGTCCCTCCAGGGGCGATCGTCGGAATCGTCGGACCCAATGGGGCGGGAAAAACCACGCTCTTTCGGATGCTCCTGGGTGATGAGTCCCCCGACGCTGGCGAGATTCGGATTGGCGAAACCGTCAAGATGGCGTGCGCGGAGCAGGGAAGGGACGCCCTGCCCGATGCGGCGAGCGTCTGGGAGGCAGTCAGTGACGGCGACGACGAGATGAACCTGGGAGGCGTGACGATCAACAGCCGAGCCTACGTGTCGAAGTTCGGGTTTCCGGGCGGGATGCAGCAGCGGGCGGTCGGAACCCTCTCGGGCGGTGAGCGGCACCGGGTTCAGCTTGCCCGGACGCTTCGGGCGGGGGCCAATGTGTTGCTGCTCGACGA
>CAZSSV010000167.1:0-5742 GCA_964609425.1 uncultured Isosphaeraceae bacterium
GGCAGTCACATCGGCCGGCGGACCGCCACAACTCGCCGCGGCGGCACCTGGGTCGCTCCGACGGGTCCCGGACTGGCCGGATGGCACGCCGCACATCGTCGCCTTTGAGCCGATTCCAACGACCGATTGGGTGTTTGCAGCGGCACTGACGGAACAGGACATCCTGGGTCCGGTTCATCGGCAACTCTGGTGGAATGTCGCGGTACTGGGGGTTGGGGGCGGCCTGATGGCGACCATCGTGCTGCTGACTGGCCTGCATCTGACTGGCGATGTGCGTCGGCTCGCTGCGGCTGTTGGGCGCGTCTCGGGCGGAGACTTCGCTGCGACGGTCGAGCGCGTGCGCCGGCGAGACGAGTTGGGGCGGCTCGCGAGGGACTTCAATCTCATGACGCGGCAGCTCGAGGACAACATTCAGCGGGCTGCGTCGGAGCAGGCGGCCCGCGCGGCCGTCGAGCAGGAGTTGGATCTCGCTCGTGAGATTCAGACGGAAATGTTGCCTCATGAGTACCCGATGTTGCCGGACCATCCCGAGGTCGATCTCCACGCCATCAACGAGCCGGCAAGGCATGTTGCCGGTGACTTCTATGACTACTGGGTGCAGGGCGGCGTGTTGACGGTCGTGTTGGCGGATGTCGCGGGCTCCGGTGTGCCTGCGGCACTTGTCATGGTTCGGGCGATGACGCTGCTTCGGCAATTCGACGACCCTGCGTCGCCGCTCGTCGATGTCGTCGCCAACGTCAATACCGAACTGTGCGACGACAATGATCGGCAGGTCTTTGTAACCGGCGTGGTCATTCGATACACCCTGCAGGATGGTGGATACGAATTGGTGTCGGCCGGACACCTGCCCGCGCTGATTGGAACTGAGCATGGGGTTGTGTCCGAAGGCGACTCGACCGGCCCGTTGCTCGGCGTGATCCCCGAAGGTCGATGGGCCATGCGGTCCGGCGTTCTTTCCCCGGGTGAGTGGCTCGGAATCTATACCGATGGCGTCACCGAAGCTCGCAGCGACGACGGGGAGATGCTCGGAACCGACGGCCTGGCGGAGGCGATGCATGCCGCCGGCGACCAGGCATCGGAAGCGCGGTGCAAGGCTGGTCTTGCGGCGGCCGAAACGTGGCACGGAGGCCGTGTGGACGACGATCTGAGCATGCTGGTACTGGCCCGGGTCTGCTGACGGCCCACCAGGGGCCGCACTGTGCAATCTTGATGTACCCTGCGGGGCACCTTGGGCAGTGGGCTGCGCCGAGGCGGGACAGGGACACTTGGGATGACGTCCGAGTATGGAGATGGATATGAGACATTGGACGGTGGCCATGGCGTGCGCCGGGGCGGCCGGACTCGGTTTCGCTTCGTCGGCCGCGACGGCTGGTGATGCGGTTGTGGTGTACTCCGCCGGAATCGACGGTCTGCTGGACGATCCGAAGGACCGGGCGCTGCACGCGGCACTCGTGCTCATGGAACAGACTGGTCTCAGCCTGCCCCCTGACACCTCTCAACGTGACACTGCGGTCACAAACTTGATCGCGGACGTCCTGATGAGCGAACTCGATGTTCGCCTGGCGATGGATGTCTCCGGAGCTCAGGCCAGGATGCCGTTTGGCTTCTCGATCAGCTCGGACGGCAATTCGGGCATCTCGGCGGATGCGTTGATGGGCCGGCTGCGGCACGTGATGGACCTGACGGGCGCTCCGGAGGTGGTGCCATCAGAGGAGCACCCGGGGCTCTGGATGTTTTCTCAGCACAACCGCGGACCCAGCCCGACATTTGGCATTGCGGACGGCCGGGCGGTTCTTGCAGTCAACAGTTCGCTCCAGACGCAGCCGGTTGACTGGTCCGGCTGCGACTTGCCGTCGGGCGTCGATCCACTGCTCGGGCTGATTGTCGATTTCAGTGAGCTTCAACCGATCCTCGGCATGGCCGCCATGTTCGACCCACAGGCGGCGCAGATGTTCTCGAGCTTTGGGCTGATGGGCCCCGACGCTATGCGTATGGAGTTCGCCATGGGCCGCGGCCCCGCTCGGATGCACATCGGAGGCCGGATCACCAACTACACAACGCACTTCGGGGACATGCTGGTTGCCGGTGGAATCCGGCCAGACGATCTTGAGATCGTTCCGGTGGATGCAGTCGACGTGCAGATCAGTTCGTTCGCCATCTCAAAGGTCATCGACAGCATGCTGACGATGGCCGACGGTATGGCACCTTCTATGGGGGACGATGCGGGCGACACGCCCGCCACCGTGTCCAGCATGGTCCGCGAGCAGTTCAAGGCGATGCTTGGGGTCGATCCAAAGGCGGATCTGATCGATCACCTGGGTGACTCGCTCGTGTTGTACCGCTCGACGTCCACGGGTGGCGGTGGCCTCATGAGCGGTGTCATGGCACTCAAGCTTTCAAACGCCGATGCCATGGCGACCAGTTTGGGAACGCTTACAGCGCGGATCAACGCGATGGCGGCCCCCATGAGCCAGGGATACGTGCAGCTCTCCACCTGGTCCCAGCCCGACTGTGGAGAGGTCATGTCGCTGGTGTTCCCAGGTGTGCCGGTTCCGCTGGAGTTGTCGTTGGTGGTCAAAGGTGACTGGTTGTTCGCAGCACTGACTCCACAGGCGCTTGTGGTGGCATGTCGGCAGATCGACGCAGGCAGTTCGATCATGGACAATCCGCAGTTTGCGGCCGCGGTGGGCTCGAGCGCGTTTGGTGCCACGCAGGTCAACTTTTCCGATGTGCCCGCTCAACTTGCTGATGGCTACGGCATCGCAGTCGCCCTCATGAACGCCATTTCGAACTACACCACACCACGCCATGATGCAGCCGTGGGCCATCGTGTCTTGCTGCCGCCCTATGGTGACCTGGCCGAAGGTGCTCGCCCATGCGTTCTGATTGCGGAGATCGAAGGTGATGACATGATGTATCGCGGATCGGCGGACTCAAGTATGAACGTCCTGCTCACCGGCACCGCAGCAAACCTTGTTGCCATGAGTCCGCTGGTCGCCGCAGCCGCCGTAGGCGCCGCCCTGCCCGCTGTAGAAAAGGCGCGAAGATCGGCTTCAGCGCATGCGGAACGGATTGAGCGCAGGCGGAAGGATGCCTCACGCGATACGGATGCCGATCACAGTGGTGGTGGTGAAGAAACTCATGAAAGGAGCGGTGGCCGATGACCACACTTGCCCTCGGGGGCCTTGCAATCGTCCTAATCGTTGTGTGCAGCATCCTGCTTTTGCTGGTCGTGGTGATCATCGGGATGTACAACGCACTGGTCTTGCTGCGGAATCGCGTGAAGAACGCGTGGGCGCAGATTGATGTCCAACTCAAGCGTCGTTATGACCTCATTCCGAATCTCGTCGAAACGGCCAAGGGGTACATGAAGCACGAGCGTGAAACGCTCGAAGCCGTGACCAATGCGCGCAATCAAGCCATGGCTGCGGCCAAGGCTGTTGCATCCAACCCTGCCGATGGCGGCGCGGTTCGGTCGCTGGGCGGCGCGGAGGGTTCATTGCGAAGTGCACTTGGAAACCTCACGGTGGCGATGGAGGCCTATCCTGATCTGAAGGCCAACACGAATATGTTGCAGGTCCAGGAAGAACTGACGAGCACCGAGAACAAAGTTGCATTCTCCCGTCAGGCCTACAACGACTCGGTCATGGTCTACAACACCAAACGGGAGTCCTTCCCGTCCAACATCGTCGCAGGGATGTTCAACTTCTCCGAAGCGTCCTCCTTCGAAATCGAAGACGCGGCCGAGAAGGAAGCGCCCAAGGTGCAGTTCACCTGATCGCGATTGAGCGAAGGCGGACAGACTCGTGAACTTTTTCGAAGCGCAGGATCGCGCCCATCGCAAGACCGGCATGCTCATCGGCCTGTTGGTCGCCGGTCTCGTGGCGATGACCGCAGGCTTGTACGCCGTCTTCATGTTGTGCCTCGATCTGCTCGGTGTCTGGGAGGAAGAGCAGCAGCGGCGGGCCGAGGAGCATGGCCGACATCTGGACTTGAATGCCGTGGAGCGCTTCGCGGAGTCCGAGATCGGCGTGTGGTGGTCGCCACAGGTGCTCGCTGTGACGTTCGGTGTCATTGTGGTGCTTGTTGGCGGAGGATTTTTGTACCGCTATCTGCAGCTTCGCCAGGGCGGCGAGGTCGTTGCCGAAATGCTGGGCGGGGTTCGCATTGAGCCTGATACGGCAAGCGAATCGCAGCGGCGTGCGCTCAATGTTGTGGAGGAGATGGCGATCGCGTCCGGCGTGCCGGTGCCGCCGGTCTTCGAACTTCCCGACGACTCGATCAACGCCTTCGACGCAGGACACACCGTGGATCAGGCGGCCATCGGTCTGACGCGAGGATGCATTGCGCTGCCCCGGGAGGAGTTGCAGGGCGTGGTGGCTCACGAATTCAGCCACATCTTCAATGGTGACATGCGGCTCAATCTCAGACTCGTTGCGGTCATCAATGGCGTGATGGTTCTGGGCCTGACCGGTCTCGTGCTTGCGCGCTACGTTGGGCTTTCGTTGCTCCTGGGTGGCAGTCGCCGGGACGACAAGGGGGCGGGCATTGCAGTTGGCATTGCCCTGATGATTCTCGGTTGGTTGATTGCGGCCATCGGGTTCATGGGAACCCTGGTCGCGAGACTCATTCAGGCCGCCGTTTCAAGACAACGCGAGTTCTTGGCAGATGCGAGCGCTGTTCAGTACACGCGTAACCCAGAGGGCATCGGCGGCGCATTGGCTCGGATCAACCGTGAGGCAAAGACGCTGCAAGGGGCGGGCGAGGCCGGTCAGTTCAACCACATGTTCTTTGCGCAGGCTGTTCCGGCGCTTTTTGCGACCCACCCTCCACTGCCGGTTCGCATCGAACGCATCACGGGCGGTCGCGGCATCGAGGTCAAGTCGAGTGCCGCTCCGGCGGCCCCGCCACCCAAGACGGCCGATGACCGGGGACAGGTTGCGGTAGCCACGGTTGCGATCGGGAGGCTGCAGACGGCGGTGGCCCACGCGGGCGAACTCACTGAGGCATCCCTGGATTGGACCAGGCAGGTCATGCGGGCGATTCCTGAGCCGATGCGTCAGGCTGCGAGGGAGCCATCCTCGGTGCGCGCGTTGATTGCGGCCATGCTCATGAATGAGGGCGGAACCGACCAGGCTGCGCTGAGTCGGCAGCGTGAGGCCATTTCAAGGCTGCTTCCACAAGAGGAGGCGAAGCGAGCGTCGTTGCTCCTTCCGATGGCAGCTGACCTGCCGGCTGTCGCTCGTGTTCCTTTGCTCGATCTGACGTCGGCGGCCGTGCAGTCGCTGTCGAGCAGCCAGCGAGACGACCTTGCTTCGCTGGTCGAGCAACTTGTCGCGGCGGACCGGACGGTCAGCCGGTTCGAGTGGGTCGTCTCGATGATTGTCGATGCGATGCTGGACAGAAGCGGGACGGCCCGACACTCGGCAACGGCGAAGTTGGAGTCCATCCCTCGCTCGGTCGAGGTCATCCTCACGATCATTGCGACAGCCGGGACCGATGACCCGTCCGCGGCCATGAAGGCATTGCGTCGTGCCCTGGCCGCGCTTGAGTGGTCTGAGGTCGGGAAGGCCACCGTGGTATCCCAGAAGGAACTGCTGGCTGCCGTACATGATCTCAGGACACTTCGGTTCGCCGAGCGTCGCCGATTGCTGGAGGCGTCCATGCTCGTCGTTGATCATGACGGCGAGACTACGGTGGAAGAAGCCGAGACGATCAGAGCCGTCGCGGAGGTTCTGGCAG
>CAZSSV010000168.1:0-5734 GCA_964609425.1 uncultured Isosphaeraceae bacterium
CCGAGCCACAGCGAGCCATCGACAGCAAAGTTCCAGTCATGCCGAATGTCGACAAAGTAGGCTTCGAGGAAGCGTGCCAGGCTCGCAAGTTCGACGCCATAGGTGTGCCGGATCAGGGGGTCGTTCCTGGCGGCGCCCCATGTTTCGTCTGCGGAGGGCGCGTCGATCGGATTGATCGCGTACGCGTGCTCATGGCCCGAAGCGAGACCACGCTCGGCGGCGGTGAGGGTGATGGCCGCAGGGTGCTTGCCCATCTGACAGAGGTCGAGCAGCCCGTCGGGTGCGGGGTATCCATTGGAGTCCAGAACGCTGCATGATCCACCGAGGTCAAGGGCTGGGTCCACCGAAATCTGCCACATGTCGCTGCACCCGTCTTCGTCACAGTCGTCGTCGGGTCCGGTCGGGGGCTCGCAGGGGCAGTCGATGGTCCAGCGTTCCGCGGCGCCGACGTCTGCCTCAACCGCGTCGTACAGCCATCCACCCATGGCGAGGTGTCGGTCACGGACGCTGACGTCGCGGCCCCACTGGTCGCCGGGTGTTCCGGATGGTGAGGTGATCTGGTGAATTGGGTTTGCGGACCCGACGCCGGTCTGGCTCCACTGCCCGTGCCCAATGTGATCCCAGACGTACACGCTGCCCGCTTCGGAGGCCATGCTGTAGTCGCTTCCCGGGGCGCCGACGGCGATGTGGCACGGGCTTGCGTCGATCGACCAGCCATATCGCGCGGCGTCGGCGAGCGGGGCGAGCAGGGGACCGGGTGGGGGCACCAGGATGTTGGGGTCCAGTTGAGTCCACACCGTCCAGCCGGTATCCAGCGTGTCGGCCCGCTCGAACGCCCATGCCATGCCCCGACCACCCACTTCCCAGGGGTCAGCCTCGATCGGACGGTTCCAACCGGGTTGTCCGACGGCAATGGTCGAGCCGGCCATGGCGACGGACAGCCCAAACCAGCTCTCCGCGGTCACGTAGTCTTGCGGCGCACCGGCAACTGCCGTCGGTGGGCGAAGGGTGACCATGTGTGTCCAACCGTCCGAAGAGGCGCTCCTTTCAAAGACATCCACGACGCCGACGTTGTCTGTGAGCCGCGTGCTGTCCTGTATCGGGCAGTCAATGTGAGCCGGGTCCTGCCCGGCAATCCATACGCCGTCGTAGGTCAACACGCAGTCCTGCAGTGACATCATGCCCGATGGAATCGGACTGGCAGGATCCATCCAGTCGCACTGTTGCTCGTTGACGTAGTAACAACAGGCACCGCTTGGGCTGTCCAAGGTTGTTGAGTCGATCAGTGGGTTCGTCACGGTCTGGCCGGGGAGCCAGTGCCACACACCGCCCGAGGCCAGCGAGGCGCAGGCCTCCTCTGAGTCGTCGAGCAGCAGGTCGATGACGTCATCCGAATTGAAGTCGATGAAGCATGCCCCGGTTCCGGTCATTCTTGAATCGTCTGCGAACGGCGTGCCGACAACGAGGCGATTCCCCCGTAGTGCGATCGCGTAGCCGAAGGAATCGAGCTGGTGAATATCGTCGGGGCAGGCGTTGGTATCAGCCCTTGAGATCACGTCGTCCAGTTCCCAATCGCCGCTGCTGGTGCGACGGTACACCACGACGGCGCCTGCCTCGGGCAGGAGGTCTTCACCAATCGAGGGAGATGCAGAGGCGTATGGCATGCCAACGGCAATCAGGTTGCCGTCGACGGCGACAGACCGTCCAAACTCGCCGCCGATCGGATCGACAGCCGCGAGGGTGAAGACGTCGGTGGGCTGTGCAGGCTGATCACCGTCGAGATCGAAGGGGTCCAGCCGGTGTGTGAGTGACCAGGCGCCCCCGGTATCTTCCCAGAGGTAGACCGCGCCGGTGGCGTCATCACCAAACCAGTCTGTTCCAGGCGCGCCTACGACCGCGGTGTACGCCCCCTGCAGGTTGCCGTCGAGATCCACCGCGTACCCGAGTCGATCGTTCTGGCCGGGCCAGACACTGCCTGAGAGTGTGTCGGGAGTCCACCCGCCGACCGTGGCCGAGCGGAGCGCCGACACGCCGCCATGTTCCGGTGAGATCGAACTCTCTCCTGGCACCCCCACGACAAGCCGATCACCGAACAGGTCCAAACTGAATCCGAAGCGGTCCGCCAGGGCGGCGCCGGTCACGCGCTCTGCAAAGACTGGGTCGGCGGCAGGTCCGACTCGAGGGGCGATGGCACTGGGCCGCTTCGCGGTCTGGACCGACATGGACCTTGAGGCCCGGCTCTGGTCCGCCCGGTCGCCTGGTCCGCCCCATGCCACACCGGCCGCAGTGAGCAGCACAAGGGACGACAGGTTGGCGGTGTGAGACATGATGGCGATTTCCCCTATGGGCCCCCGCCGGTGAGGCAGGACCCCAGTCTACTGCCCCTTCTTCGAGGTCGGGCCTGTTTTTCAGGGGGATCGGGCCGGGCGCGCTACGTCGATCGTCGGGCCACCAACGTGTCGTTCTGTCCACCGAACCCAAAGGAATTGCTCAAGCACACATCCACGGCGGCTTCGCGGGCGGTATTGGGGACGTAGTCCAGATCCAGGTCGGGGTCGGGGTCGGTCAGGTTGATGGTGGGTGGTATGACACCGTCACGCATGACGAGCAGGCACGTGATGAGTTCGACGGCGCCGGCGGCGCAAATGAGGTGACCCATCATCGACTTGATGCTGGTCATCGGAATTGACGGCGCGTTGTCACCGAACACGCGCTTGACGGCACCCGTTTCAATCGAGTCATTTTCCTGTGTCCCGGTTCCATGAGCCGAGATGTAGTGCACCCCCGGGCGGCCGTCCGGCCCGGTCGCTGTCGGATCGATGCCTGCCTGCGACAAGGCTGCGTGCATCGCTGCAGCCGGGCCTCGACCTTCGGGATGGATGTCGGTGATTCGGTAGGCGTCAGCGCTGGAGCCGTATCCGGTGATTTCGGCGAGGATCGTCGCGCCCCTCGCCTCAGCGTGTGCCAGCGTTTCCAGCACGATCACGCCCGAACCCTCACCCATGACGAAGCCGTCGCGTGAGCGGGTGAATGGTCGGGAAGCGTGTTGGTAATCGTCGCTGCGTGTCGAGAGGGCGGTCAGCCGGTTGAACCCGGTGATACCCAGCACGTGCAGCATGGTGTGCGTGCCGCCGCTGACCATCACATCGGCGTCGCCCCGCTGCAGGATGTCGCACGCCTCTCCGATCGCCTGCGTGCTGGCGGCGCATGCGGTCAGGCAGTTGAACGCGGGGCCTCGGAGTCCGAACTCCCGCGCGAGGTGCGCGATGGGCTCATTGGGCTCCTGCGCAACTTCATAGCCACATGCGATATGGCATTTGGCTGCCTCGAGCCAGGCCGCGTCGTCGACGCAGTCGCCGCTCCATGCGGAAAGGCTCGTCTTCTGATACGAGTCAAAGTCCAGGACACCTTCGCCCGAGCCCAGATACAGGCCGCATCGCCTCCGATCGAGATTGGAGGCGTCCCCGAGTCCCGCCGACTCCCACGCCTGCCTCGCCGCCCCGAGCGCGAACGCGGTGTGCATGCCAGGGGCGCCGTGGCGACTGGGGTCATCGACGTAGTTGGTCCAGTCATAGCCGCGGACCTGATTGGCAAAGCTCGTGGGGAAAGTCATGGCGTCAAAGCGGTCAATCGGCGCGACCGCGGTTTCGCCGGCGACCAGTCGCTTCCAGACCGACTCAATGTCGTGGCCCATGGGTGTGATCCACCCGCACCCCGTGATGACGACGCGTCTGCGGCTCATTTGGCCACCTCCCGCGACAGGATGGTCGCCGTGTTCTGCCCGCCCTGGCTGGCTGTCAGCACCAGGATGTGATTGAGTGCCGCGGGGCCGCTGGGGAGCGACTGCGTGTCGATGCAGTGCGCCGCGACCGCCAACTGGACGGCCCCGTGGCCCGCGCAGCAGTTTCCAGTGGCTGGCGTCACGAGGACGTGGGGCAGTGTGGTACTTCCGGTGGCCTGCTGCATTCCGGCGCGTTCCGCGGCGTCAATGTCCGGGATGCCCAGCCCCATGGGGACGATGGCGTCCACGTCGGCTCCGCACAGGCCGGCCTGGCGCAGCGCTGCAGTGATCGCATCGCCAATGGCCTCGGCTGAGGCGCTGGTCAGCACATCGTCGCAGATGCTCTGCGTGCAGCCGAGACCGGAGACCATCGCCTTGATGCGCGCGCCGCGACGTGCCGCATGCTCGGCGGACTCCAGGACGAGAATGCCGCCACCTTCGCCAAGCACGGTACCGCCGGCGTCTGGGTCGAAAGGGCGCACGAGGGTCGAAGGGTCATCATCCACCGATGCCGAGGCGAGCCGACCCGCACACTGCTGCCGCCAGGTTGCCAGAACATTCAGCCGACTCTCGACGCCGCCGGTCAGGCATGCATCGGCCGCGCCGCGTTGAATGACCCGCATGGACTCGGCCAGCGAGAGTGGGGCGCTTGACTCCCAGCAGGTGATGGTGTTGCTTGGTCCCTGGCAATCGTGCACGATCGTGACGTGGCAGGCGAGCATGTTCGGCAGGTACTTCAGCAGCCACAGTGGCGTGAGGTTCTCCATGCCCTCGTGGCCCCAGTGATGCAGGTTGAAGTCGCCCTGGTCGTCACGGCTGGTCACGAGCGCCGCGCCGAGTTCGTTGACGTCAGCGCAGATGAGCCCTGCGCCAATGTGGCAGCCCATGCGGCTCGGCGGGATGGTGATCTCGCCCTCCCCGCCCCCGGCCGTGATGACGTTGGCGTCGGCCGTGGCAGCCAACGCTGCCGCGACGGCGAGTTCGATGTCACGGCACATCACCTTGGTCGCCTTGCGATAGTGCTTGGGGACGAGTTTGCGAATCGCAAACTCGTCGGCGGGGAGTTCGCCTGCGAACGGGCAGCCCCACGCACTCCCATCGAATGCCTCCAGCGGCCGAATGCCGGTTCGCCCTTCAGCCAACGCGCTCCAGAGTGGCTCCATGCCGATGCCCAGCGCTGTGACGGGCCCGATGCCGGTGATGGCGACCTGCTGGGTGGTGGAAGGCGTCATGGGGGAGGGATTGTACGCTCGGGACCGGGGACTGCGAGTACGTGCAGTAGGCTGCAGGAATGGCCCTTGAAGGAGGACAGGCGATCGCCGCCATCGGGGTACCCACCGCCGCACTGGTGGTGGGGGTGAGCGTGGGGGCGTGGCTGCGGCCCGGTCCCCGCGTCCGCTCGGCCTTTCAACATGCGGCAGCCGGCATCATCTTCGGTGCGGTCGCGACCGAACTCGTTCCCGTCATGGTGGGATCTCCGCACCACCTGGCGGTGGCCGTGGGGTTCGTACTCGGCGCCGGACTGATGTTCGGCCTTCGCGCTGTCAGCGGTGAAGCGGGGCCCGGAGGTCGGTCGAGCGTCGCCTTGCTCGCAGGCATGGGCGTCGATCTTGCCATTGACGGCCTGCTGGTCGTGCTGGCGCTGGCCGCCGGTGAAGCGGGCGGGCTGGTGCTGGCTGGCGGCGTGAGCGTCGAAACGCTCTTTCTCGGGCTCGCCCTCGCTGCGGCGGTGCGTGGACGAAGGCTGGTCGTCTCCGCCGCCTGCATGGTGGCGGCCCTGTTGTTTGGCGGCGGAATCGGCGCGATCCTCGTGACCCATCTGGCCGGCGGGTGGCAGGCGGGCCTGCTGGCGTTCGGGGCGGCGGCGCTGCTGTACCTTGTGGTCGAGGAACTGCTCGTGGAGGCGCACCGCGGAGAAGGGGCGTCGGCCGTGGGATCGGCCCTCTTCTTTGC
>CAZSSV010000169.1:0-5727 GCA_964609425.1 uncultured Isosphaeraceae bacterium
CTACGGCACGTGGAGCGGACTGGAGTCCTCCTGCATGTCCTCGATGCAGCCCCGATCGACGGAAGCAATCCGCTCGAAAACTGGTCCCGGATTCGCGGTGAGCTCGAAGCGTTTGGAGATGTGCTCGCGAGCAAGCCGGAGTTGATTCTGCTCAACAAGTGCGATCTTGTCGATGACACGGCGCGGGATGCCATGGCGGCCGCGCTGCAAGCGAAGACGGGCCGCCACGTTCTGGTGGGATCTGGCGTGACGGGTTTCGGGGTCAAGGACGTGCTGGAAGCGGCGTGGGCTGCGGGAAGCCGCGTGCCTGGGGGCGGTTGGAACGAGTCTTCCGGCTGACCCGACCTGCATTTTTGCAAAGTGTGGCAATGGACTCAGCCCCGGCGCGTTGACTGGCTGCAAGGGGGGAATCGTGCAAGGCTTGAGCCGTTGTGAGACGGCTTCTCTCCCGACCGGCGCTGTCGTTGCGCCCCAACTGGAAAGGAATGTTTCCACATGCTTTTGACCACCACCATCGCCACGACCATGCTTCTCGCAACCCCTGACACCATCGACTTCGACTTTGAGGGTGGCACCCTGCAGTCATGGGCGACCGCCGTGCAGGCAGCGGCGCCGCACGCCAACATCATCATGGGCGTGGACGCGTCAAGCGTGGATCTGCCGCCGATGCATCTGGAAGATGTGTCGCTGACCGCGGTCATGGAGATCTGTGACACGCTCTCACGCTGGACGACCTGCATTGAGGTCGAACAGGAAGGCGCACCGATTTGGGTCATCAAACCGGGCCGCATCGACCGAAGCCGCAGCGTCGGCTTCGAGGGTGGGCCTCGAGTCAGCACGAGTGTCTTTCCGATTCCCGAGGGCTTTCGAACCGACGAAGGTGCCGTCAGGTTGATCCAGGCTGCCCAAGCGGTGCACGGGATGGGGAGTCCAGAAACGCTGTCCATCCAGAAGGTGCCTGGCGTTTCACTGCTGGCCATCCACGGGACCGGGAGCCAGATTGATCTGGTCGCTGATGTCATCGCAATGGTTGATGCCGACGCTGCGTGCGATGGTGGCGCCGGAATGAATGCATCAAGGTTGATGTTGGATTGCGATGCCGCGAGCGTTGCCGAGGCGACCAGGCGTTGCCGGGCTGCCGAGGACGCTGGAGCGATCGCCGATGCCCGGGCCGACATGCATGCTGGCATGGAGAATCTGCGAACTGCGAGGGCGACCTCGCGGCACGATGTCAATCTCTGTGCAACGCCCGCAGCCGCGGACTGAGCTGCAACAGCAACTGCACCCGCTCGCATTCGTTCATCCATTCATCGACGATCGATGCGAGTACATCCTGAGGGATCGGCGCGCCCGGAACCGGGCACGCCGGTCCCAGTTGCTGCGCTGCCATCCATCTGTAATAGGAGCGTGTTCGATCCCCCAGGGCGGAGACGAACTCGCCGTCCTCAGCCATGAACACCGCAACCGGAACGCGGTGTCCGCCATTGATGGCCAGGGACGCGATGGGGGACTGCGGCGCGTCCCTGTCAATGAACCGCAGTTCGATGTGCTCGCAGGCGTCAGCGATCTCCGCCAGAATCGGTCCCTGGCGGACGCAGTCTCCGCACCATGCTCCGGACACCATCAGAATGTGCATGTCCCGCTCGAAGGCCGCCAGTGTTCTGAGATGCCCATCCCCGAGGTTGACGGCGTTTCTGGCATGCTCCCATGCAGGTCGGTGGCTCGGCGCGGAGCCGAGGTAGGTGTTCCATGTGGATGCGGCTGCAAAGGCGTCGGCAGGTGTCGTCATGCGGAGTCGTCGAGCATCATGCGGAGCGTACGAAGGGCGTCGAACGCATCCATGGGTGAAAGTCGATCGAGATCAATCTCACGGAGTCGCTCGAGCGCCGGGTGCTCCACGTACTGCGTGAACAGTCCGAGTTGGCCGATGCCGTCGCTGGCGGCAGGGGGTACCTCGTCGGTGGCGTGGTGCACCTCGAGTGAGTCCAGAACCCGCTGCGCCCGCTCGATGACGGAGGGAGGTAGCCCCGCCAGCCGCCCGACGTGCACGCCGTATGAGCGATTCGTCGCGCCCGGTTTGATGCGGTGCAGAAACACGATGCGGTCATCCCACTCCTGCACGGCGACATGGCGGTTGCCAATGCCAGAACAACGCTCGCCGAGATCGGTGAGTTCGTGATAGTGGGTCGCGAACAGTGTTCTGCAGCCGATCGCCGCCAGTCGCTCTGTGATGGCCCAGGCGAGAGAGAGTCCGTCGAGGGTGCTTGTTCCGCGGCCGATTTCGTCGAGAATGACCAGACTTCGCGCCGTCGCATTGTGCAGGATGTTGGCAGTTTCGGTCATCTCAACCATGAACGTAGACATGCCGGCGTGCAGTTCGTCCGAGGCGCCGATTCGTGCAAAGATGCGGTCTGTCACTCCGAGCGTGGCGGCCGATGCCGGCACAAAGCAGCCGGCTTGTGCCATCAGTGCAATGAGTGCGACCTGTCTGATGTAGGTGCTCTTGCCCGCCATGTTGGGGCCCGTGATGAGAAGCAGTGGCGTGCGGTCGCATCCGTCAGGGGTTGTGAGGCAGTCGTTTGGAACGAAGTCGGACCCAAGCCTTGTGTCGAGGACCGGATGGCGGCCATCTCGAATGTCCAGCTCACATCCGTCTGTCATTGTCGGTCGGACGAGCGAGTGCGTCACCGCGAGCCCGGCAAAGCCGCAGAGGACGTCGATCTTCGCCACCGCTGCAGCGAGTTCCCGAAGGAACGATGCAGCAGCGTCGATGCGCTCGACCAGGTCGGCAAACATGGCCTGCTCGCGTTCGATTCCCCTGGCTTGGGCACCGAGGGCCTCCGACTCGTAGGTCTTGAGGCGGTCGGTGATGTAGCGTTCCGCGTTTTTGAGCGTCTGCTTGCGAACGAAGTGAGGCGGAACTCGATCGGCATGGATATGGGTGACTTCGATGTAGTACCCAAAGACGCGGTTGTACCCCACCTTCAAAGACGGAATGCCGGTCGTGTCGGAAAGTTCGGCTTGATACCGGGCGAGCCACGCCGACCCATCCCGCTGCAGGAGTCGGGCGGCGTCCAGTTCGTCATCCACACCCGCTCGAAAGAACCCCCCTTCCCGCAGGTGGGCCGGCGGGTCATCGACGCACCGGGTGCGTATGTCCTCTCCGAGCTGAAGCATGGCCGACTCAAGGCTTGCAATCTCGGCGGCGATGTCCGCCGCCGCCGGCACCACTTCGAGCCGCTCACGCAGGGCTGGAAGTTGGAGGACCGACCGGCCCAGTGCCGTCGCGTCCCGTGGGGTGAGTCGCCCGGTCGCGGCTCGGCCGGCGATTCGTGCGACATCCTGCACCCTGCCGACCGT
Source organism: uncultured Isosphaeraceae bacterium (assembly GCA_964609425.1). Classification (GTDB taxonomy): domain Bacteria; phylum Planctomycetota; class Phycisphaerae; order Phycisphaerales; family SM1A02; genus UBA12567. Next base: position 3,361 of record CAZSSV010000169.1, read on the forward strand.
GTCGACCAAGTCGGCTCGCGCAGCATCATCTGCGACCAGTGCCGCCACCAGGTCGTGGCGAGCCTCGATGTCAGACCGATTGGCAAGCGGCCAGCACAGCCAGTCGCGTAGCAGGCGGCGACCCATCGGCGAGACGCAGCATCGAAGCGCGTCCAGGAGTGAGCCATCGACCCCGCCTGTACGAATCGTCTGCTCCACTTCAAGATGTCGAAGCGTTGAGGCGTCGATGCAGACGCGGTCTGAATCGTCGCGGCTGATGGGCGGCTGCATATGCGAAAGCCGCGTGTGTTCGCCTGGCATGGTGTCCAGCAAAAACCGAAGCAGGCCGCCGGCTGCGGCGATGCCGTCGACATCATCTGCAAGCCCCCAGCCCTCGAGCGTCGCAACCCCCCAGTGGTCGCACAGTACATGCCGCCCCTCACTGGGATCAATCGACCACGGCGGTCTGGGTGTGATGACGCAGGCGCAGACGCGCGCGACATCCATGATGACCGGGTGATCGGTCAAGGCTTCGGAGACAAGCAACTCGCACGGTGCCAGACGGGCCAGCGTATCGACGACGTCCCTCTCGCCGGTGTGAAGCAGTTCGAATCGGCCGGTGGAGAGCTCGGCGATGGCGATGACGGCGGTTCCATCGCCACTCAATGTGACCAGCGCCGTTGCATTGGAGCGGCCTTCTTCCAACAAGCTCTCGTCGACGAGGGTGCCCGGCGTGAGCACACGTGTGACGGCGCGGTCGACGACCCCCTTGGCTTCGGAGGGGTCCTGGATCTGGTCACACACCGCCACCCGAAACCCCTCGCCGATCAGCCTGTGAATGTAGCCCTCGGCCGCGTGGAACGGCACACCGGCCATTGGGATGCCGCTGGTTCGTTCGGTCAGTGTCAGACCGAGGGTTCGGTGAACCGTCAGGGCATCCTCGTCGAACATCTCATAGAAGTCGCCCATCCTGAAGAAGAGGATGCAGTCCGGGTGCGCTTCCTTGAACCGCCTGTGCTGCCGCATGGCCGGCGTGTCCCGCGGGTCCTTCGCCTTCTTCTTCGCTGGGGACGTGCGTGAAGTCGGCTGTGACGGCATGCTGCGATTGTAGAGTGTCCCCGGGCCCGACTCGCCGGTCACAAGGCGAGGGCCCTACACTTCACGCCCGGGCGGACGGAGGCTGCGGGTGCTGGTAGCAATCCTGTCAATCCAAATGGCGGCGGTGCAGGACCTCGGGCCGGACCTGAAGCCGCCCGAGGACGAGCGTGTCACCGACGCGCTGGCCGGATCGCCGGAGGGAGCTGTGGTGCCGGCCGATGCCCAGGGCATTGGAGATCCGTTTCCGGGAGGGCTCGATCTGGAGTGGCTCGGTCCGCTGTCGGACAACCTGCGGTTCACGGTCGATCTGAGCGGTCGTTTCGAATATGGCACCGACACAGAAGACTGGTCGATCACCCAGTTCTACGGCTTTGATCTCTTCAAAGTCCTGTCTGACGAGCGGGGCGACTTCGCGACCATGGTGTTGCAGGGCTTCGCGACCCGAATTGACAACCATCCGGCCCCTCCGTGGTTCTTCGACGGTTCGACCGATTGGCAGTGGATCTACCGGATGTTCTACATCAACTGGACAGTGGCGCCACGTGGCGTCTTGAATCTCAAGACGGGCCACTTTGAGATGCCATTTGGCTTGGAGATGATGATTGATACGAACGGAACCCTGAGGCAAGTGGGTACCGCCCCCAACTTGGGCATCAAGGCGGACTGGGGCGCGACACTCAATGGCATCGCCCATGGTCTTGAGTACGAGGTCGGTCTCGGCCGCGGCAGCGGGAACACATGGGAGGCAGCCGGGTCTCCCTACGTCCTCGTCGGCCGGGTTGGGACCGATGCAAACGCAGGATGGTGGGTTGGCGTCTCGGGATTCGCGGCCGACTTGTACAGGCCCGGCACGACCGTGGAGCGGCGGAGAGTCGGGCTTGATGCGGGTGTGGAGTTCGGCGGCTGGACGCTGATGGGCGAAGTGTCCGGGGGGACCAACGCGGGCAGTGATGCGGTACACGCACTTGGGGAACTGAATTGGCGCGACCCATCAGCGCGATGGTTTGGATACGGCCAGGTGCGATCGATGCGGCAGAAGGCGCGTGGTGAGGGGTGGAGCGGGCCGCTTCAATCGGTCCTCGGCGTGGAGTGGGCCCCCGATCGGCACTGGACGCTTTCGGCGGAGTGGGTGCAGGACCTTCGCGAGACGGCGAATGGATCGCGGGACGCGGCGATTCGTCTTCAGGTGAGGTATCGATTTTGAACCGAGGACGTGACCAACTCCGCCTGATGCTTGCCGTCATCCTGGTGGCAGCCGTGATGGCGCCGGCTGGCCTGGCCAAGGCGCAG
>CAZSSV010000170.1:0-5724 GCA_964609425.1 uncultured Isosphaeraceae bacterium
CGGTGGGCAGACCGGCTGTACCTGGAAGGTCCGAGCGGGGGCCCGGTGGACATGCGGACCGCCCAGGGCGGGGGCCGCGGATGGATCTCCGGGGCCATCACGATTCCGGTCGGGTCCGGCCCGGCGGGCGGGCGGATCGATCTGGAGATTGCAGAGGAACGGGTGGATCAGGCGCTGCTGGAGGCGTTGATGATTGTCACGCACGGCCGGACGGCGCCACTGCTTGACGGCGGGCTCGAAGGCATTCTGGATGCGCGGGGGACCGTGGAGATTGACGGCCCGAACATTTCCCATGACATCGAGGTGGATGTGCGTCGCGGCACGCTGGCCGTGACGCCGGGACTCGAGGCGGAGGTCGGCACATCACTTGGCGGACCCTTGGGAGGGTCGCGGCTGTTGAACCTCGCCGGAAGCCTGGGCATTCTGACGTCTGGAACCGAGCTCAAGCCACTCACGGTGCGCGCAGGCGATGTCGAGCTTCAACTTCAAGGCATGCTGGAGGGGCCGGGACCGCTGCAGATCGATGGTGGTGGCCTTCGCATCGGCTCCTGGCTGCTCTCGAAGCTCCCCGACAAGGTGACTGAGGCGATTCTCCCTGCGTGGCCGGCGTGGCGGCCGACCGGTTCGTTCGACATGTCGCTGACGCTTGACGGCGAGGATCGGGCGGTCCAGCGGCTCGAGGTGACCGCTGTGGATGCCCTGCTCCAGCCAGATCAGCGTGTTCAGATGCGTCATGGAAGCGTGCTGGTCGACGAGCAGGGCACGGGCTTCCACTCGGTACAACTCGACGTCGTTTCCGGCTCGGGCAGCTCGACTGTGGATGCGTCGGGCCTCATCCGTGAGCAGGGGGCTGCCGGGCACATCGACGTCTCGGCGGACCCGCTCACGCTGGACTTGCCGATCCTTGCCGACCTGGTTGGCATCATGGCCGGGCCGGAGGGTGAGGACACGTGGCGATTGCTTGATCCAGAAGGCACGGTGTCCATGACCGCCGGGTGGGCGGCCGAGGCCGGAGATGCGGTGTGGTCGATGGAGATTCAACCCATGTCGATCGAGGCGAACTGGCGAGGACATCGCCTTCCGTTCCGCGATACCGGGGGCACGCGTGTCGAGGTGCATCCTGGCGAAGTCAGGCTCGACCGGGTGGTCGGAGAGGTTCTTCAGAGCAGGCTGGACATGACGGGTACCGTTCGGATGGATCCGGTGACGGTTGATGTGGGCGGGCGCGTGCGCGGGCCGCTGGACGGTACGCTGCTCAGGGCGTTCGGTGGACCGGGGTGGACACACATTCTGGATGAGATCGCGTTTGACGATGGTGACGGCTCACGCATCGACGCGGGGCGCGTCCATGTGGTTCAACAGGCGGAAGGGGCCTGGTCCGGGACGGTGCACGGGCAGGTGCAACTGGCCGGCGCCGCACTCAGTACGGGACTTCGTTTGGAGGATGTGCATGCATCGGTCGATGTGGCGATTGCATTGACCGACGATCGCCCGTCCCTCACGCTGGATGTTCGGTCGGCCGATGCGGTCGTCAAGAAGGCGCGCCTCGAAGGTGTCTCAGGTCGACTTGTGTCCGATCCGGGCGAGAACGCCCCGGACCGGGTGGCCATCGATGAACTCGCAGGATTGCTGGGAGGCGGGCGACTGGTGGTGGACGGATTTGCAGCGGGTGAGAATGGCGCATGGGCGGTCGAGGCGACACTGACCAACGCGAGGTTGTCGCGTTTGTTTCCCGACGCCGAAGCGGAAGGCGCGCCCGAGTCGACCGGGGAAGTGGACGCAGCCATTCATCTTCGGGGCCACGCGGGTGACTCGGATGGGACGACGGGAGTGGGCGCCTTTCGGGTGTCGGAGGGGCACCTTCGGACCCTTCCCGCACTGGTCGCGGTGCAGCAGGTCCTCCACCTCTCCTCGCCAGTAGTCGGCGCACTCTCCTTCGTGGATGTTCAGTTCTTCGTGCAGGGAGGGACCGCAACACTCCAGGCCATTCATCTTGCAAGTGGCCCGTGGGGCGGCGGCGGGTTCAGCCTGGATGGAGAGGGCACGCTCGATTTGGCCACCATGGACGTGCAGGCGCGACTTCGGCCTCGTGGCAGTTGGCCGATCCTTCGCGACATCATCGGCTTCGTGCAGGACCAACTGTACGAGGTGTCCCTGAGCGGGCCGATTGGCCATCCCGAGGCCGGTGTGGTGCCGCTGCCGGGCCTGTCCGGGGAATCGGCCGCGGCACGTTGAGCAACGGCTGTGGCGGGTACCATGCACGGTTCCATGGACAGGCACCCCCCACGCACCCATACCGTGAGAGAAGGACTTCGCCGGCAGGTCGAGCACTTTCTCGCCGACATCGCACCTGAGATCCCAGAAGAGCGTCGACGACATGTCGAAGATCTGGTCCGCACCGGCATTCGACTGCTCGACGACGGAAGCGATGACGGCCAACTGAGGCTGGTGAGCCGCGCCGTCAAAGAGATGCGGCATTCGTGGGTGCTGTTCAATCAGTATCGCGGAACGCGGAAGGTCACAATCTACGGGTCGGCCCGCACGCCGGAAGACCATCCGGACTATCTGGCTGCCAAGGACTTCAGCGCCTTCATGGCCGGCCACGACTGGATGACCATCACGGGCGCGGGTGATGGCATCATGAAGGCAGGGCACGAAGGCCCGAGCCGCGAGTCGATCTTCGGTCTCCGCATTCGCCTGCCTTTTGAGACGTCGGCCAACGCGGTGATTGAGGGCGACCCGAAGCTGGTGAGCTTTCGCTACTTCTTCACGCGGAAACTCATGTTCATGGCCCATGCGGACGCCGTCACCGTCTTCCCGGGTGGCTTTGGAACGCAGGACGAACTGTTTGAATGCCTGACGCTCATTCAAACTGGCAAATCAAATGTCATTCCCGTCGTACTGCTTGAAGGCGAAGGCCGGACGTACTGGGAAGATTGGCTTGCGTGGATCACCGAGCACCTCTGCGACAACGGTTGGATCAGCCCTGAGGACCTTTCGCTGCTGCACATCGCATCTTCACCTGAAGAAGCGGGCGAGCACATTCGCCTGTTTTACAGGCGGTATCACTCGGCGCGATACGTTGGCGCCACGTACGTGTTACGGCTTGTGACGCCGCTGAGCCCGAAGCAGGTGGACATGCTCTCCGAGGAGTTTGCCGATCTGGTGGACGCTGGCGACATGAAACAGTGTGAGGCCTTGCCTGGAGAAACCGATCATCTGGATCTTCCCAGGCTCGCCTTCGTGCACACGCGTCGGGGCTGGGGACGCATGCGTGAGCTGATCGACCGAATCAACCTTCTCCCCCTCGACGGGTCATGTTGAGGCGATTGGCTGCGGCCGCCCTGCTGGCTACAGCTGGTTGTGTGTCAGATCCGCCTGCCGAGCATGCGGCGACATCGCACATGGTGGCCAGGCCGGCAGGCCCGGCGACCCTTCGTATTCGAGGTGAAGGCACCGAGATGCACCCGGTGCGGAGCGCGGTGCTTTTGGGGGAGGTGCACGAGGCGCTCGTGCGCGGCGGTGGGCGAAGGTTGGAGGGAGGCCCTGTGCCCGGGCTCGAGCTGGTCGTCGTTCGCGACGTGGCGGTGGACCCGATCGTCCGAGCGCTGCTGCCGACGGATCCGCCCTCTGTTGAGTGGCTGGGAACACCCGTTCGATGGAATGAAGTGGCGAGCGATGCCGAGACGAGCTATGAACTCCGGTCCTGGCCAGTCATCACCGAACTCGGCCCGCGCTCCATCGTGGAGATCGCCGTGAAGGAATCCGGCGAGGCCCGCGGGCGGCGTGAGTTGCTGCTCGTCCCGGGGGAGGCGCTCGCCGTGACAGCAGCATCGTCGTCGTGGCCGGCTCCGCCGGATACCCGCCGACCGCCGGTGGGCTCGGTACAGCGCGCATTCGGATGGGATACCGAATCGCCCCTGGTCCTCGTCGTGCTGGTGCCAAGATTCGAGGGGCGATGAGCACGCGGGGAGCCGCCTTCCCCTCCCGGTAGAATACGCCGATGCGCCTGGAGCACGAGCATGAGATCGATGAGTCCCCGACGCGGGAACCGCGGCGGCGACGTTCTCGCGCAAGGCTGGCCAAGCTCCGCAAGATGGGGCCCGCCGGTGTCTGGCCGACGCTGCTGACCCTTGGCAACCTGGTTGCGGGGTTTGCCGCCATTCACTACGCGGCCAAGCCGCTTGTGGACGGGCAGGGGTTTGGCCCATGGGGCTGGAGCAGCTTGACGGTGGCGGCGTCGCTTGTCCTGCTCGGCATCGTGCTCGACTCGCTGGACGGCGCCGTTGCGCGGCTGACCGATGGCGTGACGGAAATGGGCGGTCAACTCGACTCGCTCGCCGATGTGGTGACGTTCGGCGTGGCGCCGGCATTCATCATGCTCAATCTCCTGAGTCAGTATCTCGGGTCGGGCGATCCGATCATCAGCCCAGATGCCGGTCATACGCTGGGAAAGTTGTGCTGGGCGGTGGCGGCCATCTATGTCTGCTGCGGGGCACTCCGTCTGGCGAGATTCAATGTGGAGACCGCAAGTGGTCGACTCGGCGATCATCTGAGCTTTCGCGGGCTGCCCTCGCCTGGGGCCGCTGGCGCTGTCGTCGGGCTTGTGCTGCTGCACGAGCATGTTGAAGCCATTCGTGGCGGTGAGGCCAACCCTGTTCTGGCGGCGATTGCGGCAGGAATCGTTGTGTTCACTCCGGTGGTCGTGCTTGTTTCCGCCGTGATGATGGTCTCGGCGGTGCCGTATCCCCACATGGCCAACAAGTACCTGCGTGGTGCTCGCTCGTTCACCTACCTGGTACGCGCCGCCGTGGTTCTTGCATTCGCCGTCTGGTGGCTGCAGGAGACGCTGGCGATCGTCTTTGTGTTGTATGTCCTTTCCGGACCTTGGCGCATGATCACGCGCCGCGGCCGAACCAAGGAAGCAGTCAATTCATGAGCGAGGCCGCCGTTCGTACCCGTTTCGCCCCGAGTCCGACCGGCCACCTGCATGTGGGGGGGGCACGCTCCGCCCTTTTCTGCTGGGCGTTTGCACGCCGAAACGGTGGGCGGTTCCTGCTGAGGATCGAGGACACGGATCAGAAGCGTTCCAGCGACGCCGCCAGTGAGGGGTTCCTCGAAGACCTCGCCTGGCTCGGGATCGATTGGGATGAAGGCCCCGAGTGGCACGGCCGGGGCGGGGGCGACACCGGGCCCTACTACCAGTCCCGCAGGCTTGACCTGTATGACCGATACATGAACCGGCTCCTGGAGTCTGGAGCGGCCTACCGGGCGTTTGAGACTCCCGAGGAACTGCAGGCAGCGCGGGCACAGGCGCGGGCCGAGAAGCGCGCCTACAGGTACGACCGCGCCGGGCTTGACCTGGACCCCGCGACAGTCGACGCGTGGGTAGCGCAGGGCCGCGCGCACGGCGTTCGGCTTCGTGTCCCGGATGACGAGCCAATCGTTATTCAGGACGCCGTGCTTGGCGAAGTTCGCGTGGAGCCGGGAGAACTTGAAGATTTCGTCATTCGCAAGGCAGACGGCTTTCCGACCTATCACTTCGCCGTCGTCGTGGACGATGCGTTGATGGGCGTGACACACGTCATTCGAGGCCAGGAGCATCTGGCGAACAGTCCCAAGCACGCGGTTCTGCAGGATGCCCTGGGGTTCGATCGTCCGGTCTGGGCCCACGTATCGCTTATCTTCAATCCGGACGGTTCCAAGATGTCCAAGCGGGACAAG
>CAZSSV010000171.1:0-1929 GCA_964609425.1 uncultured Isosphaeraceae bacterium
GTGTGGGTTGAGCCCATCGACGAAGACCAGCCGTAGCTCCAGGTTCGTCTTGCGAGCGTGACGGTATCATCAAATGGAGACGCGTCAGTCACCGCATCACCTGCCAGGAGCGGCACGTAGAGGACGCCGCCCGACGCTGGGTTCATTCGAAGGCCCGCGCTGCTGGTACCCGCAGAGAGCCCGTAGACACTACTGGAGGGTCCTGACGACAGGAAGGTCCAAGACGTCCTGTTGAAGTCAGCGACGATTGAGACTGTCTGCCCACCTCCCGTGAAGTCCAGGCTCAGGGGATTGCCAAGGGTGGCGACGCCGCCATACCCGTGGAACACCTCGGCGCTCGCCAAGGGGGTCACCGCCAATGCGGCGTAGGCCGCCAAACGACGCGTGTGAAGCTCCTGCATGGTTCGCCTCCCTTTCTCTGCCGGCCGCCGTCGCGAGCATGACATCCCCGCGTCTCCCCGGCGACCGTTCCACGTCCACATAGTGGCAGAAACCGCTGTGGGCCGGAGCGCACTCCTCAAAACTCTCGTGCCCCCGCCGCTGATGGCGGCCCGCCGCGGGCATGAGCGGCACACTGAACGCGGCAGATTCACCGCCACGGCGGTCGAGCACGCCCAGGCGGGAGGCCTGACAGATTGCAGACTCCTTTCGGATCCATCGCGTCGGAGTCCACTGCATCCTCCGGCCGCGTGCCCTCCGCTCACACACCGGGCGGCCGATGGCTCCCGGCGCCGGGCCGGGTGCCATACGTCCGACGATACGGCGCGTGGAAACGGTCAGCGACCTCCCCGGCGCGGCGGTACGCAGACTCAATCGGGCTTGACCCGTTCGGCCTGCACACGGAGCGTCTTGCCCACCTCACCGTTCTCAAAGCTCGTCCACGTGACGGTGAAGTGATCGTCGTCGATCCACTCGAACCGGGCGCCGCCCATGTACATCGCATCGGGCGACTCGAGATCGGTCACGTCCAGCGTGCCAAACTCGATCACGTCTGGCGTGATCGTCTCGGCGACCAGATTCGGCTGGTTCTGCGCGGCGCAGTAATGCGTCGCGCGCAGTGCATCGCCGTCAAGGAAGTACACCGTGATCATCTCATGCGGCTGGCCGGCGAAGATCGTCTCAACAACGGCGCTGCCGGCCGCGATGGTGCGGTACGTCGTCTCGGCGGGCTCCCATGAAGGGTCTTCATAGGTCGCCGTCCACGTGCCTTCCAGCGCGCGGAAGCGGTCCATCGCGGCTGCGTCCGCCTTGGCGGGCTTGGGTGACCACCCTGGTTTCGGCGGCGCCACCTGCTTCGATGCGCACCCGAAGCATGCGATCATTGCCAGCACCACTGCAACACCCGCGCTCCGCCACTGGACTGGCTGAGTCATATGCCACCTCCTCGAGGGGCACTGTACGCGAAGTGGCCCCTGTCCCTCGCTCGGCCAGCGAAGCGACGCCGATGTTGTGCAGTGGCGCTGGCCACGACGAGCCTGGGCCCACCGCGTCGTCGGCGCGCCATGAACTGCCGTCCAGCGGGTTGAGGCGATTCCGAAACCGGGCGGCCGGTCCATCGTTTGATGCGTCCGCACCCGCCGCAGCAGCAGGTCCATCCTCGGGCGCCGCATCTGGTTTGAGGCCCACAACTGCAGCGGCCGCCCACCCCTGCGGGCGAGCGGCCGCTGCGATCATCACGACGTGCACGTCACTGCATCATGGGCACTCACCCCACGCGCCCATCAAGAGCAAGAGGTCTTCGATGTCCACGACACCGCTGCCATCGATGTCACCGCCCGGTCCCGGCGTGCCCCACTGCGCGATGACGATCAGGAGGTCTTCGATGCCGACGCTTCCGTCTTCGTAGATGTCTGCGATGCAGCCATCACAGGAGTCGTCATCACAACAATCAGGCACGCCGTTGCCGTCGGCATCTTCGTACGTGCCATC
>CAZSSV010000171.1:2029-5131 GCA_964609425.1 uncultured Isosphaeraceae bacterium
GAATCTGGCCGTAGTCCACGATACCGTCGCCGTTGCAGTCGGCGGACCATTCGATGATGTAAGTGTTCTTTGATTGGTCATGTGAGTCTGCAGGCCCCGTGTCATTCCACCACAGGCAGCACCACCGCCAGTACTCCAGAACCTCGCCTTCGCCAGTCGGTTCGGCTCCACCCCACCCTTCATAGCCCCACGGTTCGCCAGTGATCCATGTCCAGTTGCCATCCACCAGACGGCCCCCTAGTTGCGGCCCGGCCTCAAGTTCGGGTGGGGCCATCGGAATCACAATCACGGACTTGACCCACTCATCCTCTTCTAAAGATGTAATGGTCGCCAGGTGGCCGCCTACCGCATATGCCCCATCTCTGCACTCAATCCAAGTGGAGCCTGGGCCGTCTGGTGCGTATCCAAGCCGTACACCCTCATACCAATGCCCATTTCCGCCATCCGCTTCAGCCCACTGCACCGCCTGCGGAACTACATCACACGGTACGCCGTCATCACAACAATCAGGCACGCCGTTGCCGTCGGCATCTTCGTACGTGCCATCAAGAATCTGGCCGTAGTCCACGATACCGTCGCCGTTGCAGTCGGCGGACCATTCGATCACCGCCAAGAGCGCGAGCCACTGCGGGAAGTTGTTCCAATGCCCCGGGTTCTGATTGCAAAAAGACAGGCCGCACTCGTGTCCATAGTTGGGCTCACCGGCACACCAATTCGTGTAATCAACGGGCTCCCCAGTCACCCACTCGTAGGCAGCAGCGTCTGTACATGATCCTTCCGGTGCTGATGCCCCGAGCCAGCAGTGCCAGTCATCGTCGGGGTTCTGATAGCCATACACGTCGAAGAACCTCTGAAAGACCACCGCATTTTCATCAGCAGACGAAATGGTGACGAGATGCCCGCCCTGGTCAGACGCCCACTCAACTGCTTCTGTCCACGAGTGCTTGAGACGATCCACCTGATACCAATGGCCGTTCCCTCCTTGAGAATCTGGCCATTGAAAGGCCGAACTCAGACATGCATCCTCGACGATCACATCGTTCTCGATGGTCACATTCCCGCCATTCATCAATTCGCCATCGATGCCACACAGCGTGACGCCCTGCACTGTGATGGCCCCAGGACCCCACGTGCCGAAGAGCCCGTCGGCTGACACACGCTCGATTCGACCACCTGCAAGTGACACCTGGCCTCCTTGTGACTTGACCAAGACGGCAGCAGATCCATCTTCCAGATCCCAGTCTTGAAACAGGCAGTCATTGAGCGTGAGATCACTCCACGAGAACACCGCGCAGGAGCTCCACACGTCCGAAGATACGATCGGTCCTCCCACGAATTCACACGCCGTATAGATCGGGCCGGGACCGGTGTGATGATAGACAGCGCACCCAGTCTCCCACTCCTCCATGGCACCACTTTCAACAAACCTGCAATTGTCGATCGTCGCAGGCGATTCCATCACATGCGTCCAGATGTCTCTGGCGTTGATCCACACATGGTTGTCCACAAAGAGACAGCCGTCCACAGCTGCAGTACCACCGTGGAGGAGCAACGCACCAATTCCGTCTACCCCTGAGTCGTTGGGCCCAACGGCCCTGATGTCACGAAACGTGCAGCCCAGCACCGTCGAATTGCAGCCCTGCAGCCAAACACCGGCGCGGTTTGGAGCCTCGCCGGACTGAATGAGGCAATCCCCCAATACAACTGTGCTATTGCTAATGAGCGCCATCGCCGCGTCAGTTGGATGCGAGCCATTCTGGAGCGTCAATCCAAGAAGGTGTACGCCTGGCTCCGGTGCGTCGTGCGCAACAAGCACACGGCCTGTTCCACCTGCATCAATGACCGGATCGGCACCGTCAGCCGCTCGCAAGGTCAGCGCCTTGGCCCCTAGATCGATGGACTCGTAGTAGACATTCGTCTGCAATTCGATGACGTCTCCGTCTTGTGCATCCGCTACTGCCTCCATGATAGATCCATACTCACCAGGAACATGCAATGTATCCCCCAGACCAGTCATGGCAGTTGCAAGCACCGCCGCTCCGCCTATCACGTTTCTCATTTCTCCGTCTCCTTCATGCACACCACCGCCCCCCGCACCGTGCGGTGGTTCGTGGTTGGTTCCGTCTGTAGCAAGCCACACCGCGACCGCCGCGGTGGTGGCGATGACCGCGGATGCGGCGAGCAGTCCGTAGGCCGCCCGCCGCCGTCGCGGTCGTGATTCGTTGATGCGTGTACGCGGGGCCGACGGCGCGGCGAGGTCGCTGCGGAGCGCCGCCGCAAAGTCGGCAATGCTTGGCCATCGCGCCTCCGGCCGCTTCTGCAGCGCCCGCATGATGGCGGCGCTCGCGGCAGGTGGGATTTCGCTGTTGAACACATCGGGCGGCACCGGCGGCACATGCAGAATGGCCTGCGCGGCGCTCACAATGCTGCTGCCAATGTCGTAGGGCACTTCCCCGGCGAGTAGCCGATACGCCAGCACGCCCAGCGCGTAGACGTCGGTTCGTTCACCGACGCTGCCCAAGCGACCGTCAACCTGCTCGGGCGACAGACCTTCGAGCGTGCCGACCAGCGCCCGCCGATCGGCTGTATGCGTGCGCGCCAGATGTGGATCGCCCAGAACCCGCGCGATGCCCAGGTCGATGATCCGGGGCTCGCCGTCGTCGCCGACCAGCACATTGCTGCTCTTGAGGTCGCGGTGAATGACGCCGGAGGCGTGCGCCGCCGACAGCGCCACAGCCACGCTGGTAAGCATGTCCAGCCGCGCCTGCACCGATGGCCGGTGCAGCGCTGCCCAGTCGAGCAGCGGCTCGCCGCCGGGCACGAGGTCCATGGCGATGAAACTGCGGCGGGCGCCCGCCACCTCGCACGACCCCGATTCAATCAGCGCCGCGATGCCAGGGTGGTCGACGGCCTGCAGCGCGGAGACTTCGCGGCCGAGTCGCTCGTCTGCGGCCGCGGTTGAGTCAATCAGTTGCATCACCTTGATGGCGGCGCGGTCCATCCCCCGCTGGCCTTCGTAGACCGTGCCCTGACCACCGGCGCCGAGCCGCCGCAAGAGCGTCCATCCCCCGCAGCAGGCGCCCAGGAGTGGGTCCGCCGGAC
>CAZSSV010000171.1:5141-5723 GCA_964609425.1 uncultured Isosphaeraceae bacterium
GCAGCGCACGCAAGCAGTTGCCGCAGTTCCGCGGCCTCGTCTGGCGGGCACTTCAGCGCCTCGATCCACGCCGCCCGGTCGGATTCGGCGAGTCCGAGCGCCTCGATGAGCCGTTGCTGCAGCCGGACCGCTGCGGCGCACTCAGCGGTGGCCTGGGATGCCACCGCCACGTTGACGCACGCTTCAGTGTGTGGTGTGGCCCCGGTACTCACGGCAGGTTTACTCCCCACTATCTGATGCGCCCGATAGGGCCTCACTCAGGCCCGATTGACGCCCACAAGAACCCAAGAGCCACGACGCTCCCGGCTACTCACTCATGCGGAAAGTGTCGACGGAATCGAAAGCTGGAGTGGTGAGATGGCACACCTTTTTCTACAAACAACCTATATGCTGGGCGAATGCATACGGAGGGCGATGGCACCACGGCGAGCTTGCTTGGCCGCCTCTCAGATGGCGAGAACGAAGCGATCGGCCTGTTGGGGCAGCGGGTCACCGGCCAGGGGCGGCAGCGGGCCGCCGCGGCGCTTGGCCGCGGGGGGGGGGGGCCGACACTGGACGCGACCGAACTGGCAAGTGAAGTCT
>CAZSSV010000172.1:0-5690 GCA_964609425.1 uncultured Isosphaeraceae bacterium
GTCGATACCATTCGGGCTTCGACGCCGGCCGATGCGGCCGGCGGCTCCACTCAGGCCAGGAACGCGTCGGGAGAGTCCCGCCATGCCCAACGACGAGGACGACGACGCCCGGCCACGCTGAGGACATTGCTCCGGCGTGATGCCGGGCCCCAGCACCCACCCCTTGCGGTGGACCCCACCCATTCATCAAGCCACCGACATCATGTCGGTTCGGTTTGCCCCTTTCCGAGGCGATCGCCTCACAGTCCCCGGAACATCCGGATTTCAGCGAGCAGTCCAATGGCCACCGACCTTTCACTCGTCCGCAACATCGGCATCTGCGCTCACATTGACGCCGGCAAGACCACGGTCACCGAGCGTGTCCTCTACTACACGGGCAAGAACTACAAGCTCGGCGAGGTGCACGAGGGCACGGCCACCATGGACTTCCTTGAGGAAGAGCAGCAACGCGGCATCACCATTCAGTCGGCCGCGACGACCTGCCCCTGGGATCACAAGGGCAAGACGTTCACGATCAATCTGATCGACACGCCCGGTCACGTCGACTTCACCATTGAAGTCGAACGGTCCATGCGAGTCCTCGACGGTGCCATCGCCGTGTTTGACGGCAAGGAAGGCGTGGAAGCGCAGAGTGAAACCGTGTGGCGGCAGGCCGATCGGTACAACGTCCCCCGCGTCGCGTTCATCAACAAGATGGACAAGATTGGCGCCGACTTTGAGTTCTCGTTCAACACCATCAAGGAACGCCTGGGCGCCAATCCGATCGCCATGCAGATCCCGATCGGCGCCGGAGACGACTTTGAGGGGCTGGTCGATCTGCTCGAAATGAAGGCGTACTACTTTGACAGCGGCGAACTCGGTGCCGTGGTGGAGCAAAGGGACATTCCCGACGACATGGTCGACATGGCGGAGCTCTGGCGTCACGAACTCGTCGAGCGTGCAGCGGAACTCGACGAGCGACTGACGGAGAAGTACATCGAGGATGAGCACTCGATCACCCCCGACGAGATTCAGGCCGCCGTTCGCCTCGGCACACTCGCGCATGAGTGCATCCCCATCCTCTGCGGCGCGGCCCTCAAGAACATCGGTATTCAACGGCTCCTCAACGCCGCCATCGACTACCTCCCGAATCCAACCGAGGTTCCCGACGTGGAGGGATCTGACCCGCGCGACGAGGACTCCAAGCTCACGCGAGCCAGTGCCGACGACGCGCCCTTTGCAGCGCTGGTCTTCAAGGTCGTTGCCGACTCACACGGCGACCTGACTTACGCCCGCATCTACTCGGGCACCCTTCCCAAGGGCTCTCGCGTGCTCAACCCCGGCAATGGTCGTAAGGAAAACATTTCCCGCATTTACGAGATGCATGCCAAAGATCGACAGGCGATCGACGCGGCTCATGCTGGGCACATCGTGGCCCTCATCGGTCTGAAGAACTCGGTGACCGGCGACACGCTCTGTGATCCGAACAACCCGATCATCCTGGAGCGGATGCACTTCCCGGAGCCGGTGATTTCCCTCTCGATCGAACCTCAGACCACCGACGACAAGAAGAAACTCGGCGAAGCCCTCGGCACATTGCAGCGAGAGGATCCCTCCTTCCGTTCGCGGTACAACGATGAGACCGGCGAGACGATCATCTCGGGCATGGGCGAACTGCACCTCGAGATCATCAAGAACAAGCTCGTTCGCGACATGAACATCGGTGTCAACGTAGGCACGCCTCGCGTGTCATATCGAGAGACCATCACCGGACCAGCCGAGAGCGTGCGAGGTAAGTTCGTCAAGCAGACCGGTGGTCGCGGTCAGTACGGCGACGCCATCATCAACGTCCGCCCCTGCACATCAGCCGAGGCCGAGGAGATGGAAGTCACCTTCAAGGACAGCATCGGCTTCATCGACAAGATCGCCCAAGGCTCGATTCCACGTGAATACATTCCGTCGGTCGAGACGGGCATCCGCAGCGCCGCCGTGTCAGGCATTCTTGGCGGCTATCCGGTCGTCAACATTCTCGTCGAGCTCATCGACGGGTCGTACCACGATGTCGACTCCAGCCAGGTGGCCTTCGAGCAGGCAGGTTCGCTCGCATTCCGCCAGGCCTGCAGTCAGGCCGGCTTGGCGTTGCTTGAGCCGATCATGAAGGTCACCATCACGACCCCAGAGGAGTACTTTGGTTCGGTCTCGGGTGACCTTGCCAGCCGCCGCGGGCAGATCAATGACTCCGAGTTGCGAGGCGTCGTCCGGGTGATCTCGGCTGAGGTCCCACTTTCCGAGATGTTCGGGTACACGACCGTCCTCCGAGGAATGACGCAAGGCCGCGCGACCAGCACGATGGAGCCGGCCGAGTACCGCGTGATGCCTCCGAATCTGAGCGAAGCAGTCCTCACCCACTCGTGAGTACCGCAACACAGACGGCCAGCACCGCAGTCGATCGACACTGGCTCGATCGCGCTGCGGCCATGGCCGTGCGGGGGCACGGCGGCGCCGAGCCAAATCCACTGGTCGGCTGCATCATCGTCGCAGCCGATGGCACAGTCGTCGGCAGCGGACATCATGCGCGGCCTGGCGGCGCGCATGCAGAGATTGCGGCGCTCGCGGCCGCAGGCCAAGCCGCCCGTGGAGCAACGGTCTACGTCTCACTTGAGCCCTGCGCCCACCACGGCCGCACGCCTCCCTGTGTCCATGCCCTGGCCGCGGCGGCCCCATCGCGGGTCGTCTACGGCTGCAGCGATCCCCACCCGAGGGCGGGCGGAGGCGGCGCGATCCTGCGGGGGCTGGGCATCGATACGAGCCTCGTCGAATCGCACTCCTGCCAGCTGGTCACCCAGCCGTTTCTGCGAACGCTTCAGACGGGCCTTCCCTGGGTCACAGCCAAGTGGGCGCAGACCATCGACGGCCGCATCGCGACGCGAAGCGGCGACAGCAGGTGGATTTCGTGCGAGCAGAGCCGACGCCTCGTACACCGCCAGCGTGGCCGGGTAGACGGAGTCCTGACCGGCATCGGTACCGTTCTTGCAGACGACCCGCAACTCACCGCCCGACATGTCCGTGCGCGGCGAATCGCCACGCGGGTCGTCATCGACCCACGGGCCCGCCTCCCGCTCGACGCTGCACTGGTTCGGACGATCGACCACGCGCCGCTCATCGCCATCGTCGGACCGGCCGCCGATCGCGGCGCGGTGGACGCCCTCCGGCACGCTGGGGTGGACGTCATTGAGGGGGCGTCCAGCGGCCCGCGCATCGACCTGGCCCAGACCTTCGTGTCCCTGGTGCGAACACACCACATCCACTCCCTGCTTGTGGAGGCTGGGCCGGGGCTCCTCAGCAGCCTGTTCAATGAGGGGCTCATCTGCGAAGCCGCCGTTTTCGTCGCGCCGCGTCTGCTGGGAGATCCTCAGGCTGTCCCACCCCTCACGGGGCGGGCACCATCGAGCATCGATGCCGCATCGCACCTTGTAGTTCGATCGGTGCATCGCCGAGGCGATGACGTGCTGGTCCGCTACGGCGTGGCCGGCATCGGGGGAAGCAGCGACTGAAACGGGACAGCCGCACCTTCCGGAAGGATGCGGAGCACATGGTCACCGTTCTCCAGCGCCCAGCGGCCGCGGCCCGCGGGAGGTCCCGGTTCGCGAAGTACCCGCACTGTGTCGAGGGGTCCGCCGTCATCTCCAATCAGCGTGATGACCGCCTGCTCCAACTCGCGCGGATACGTTTCGCGAAGCGCCACGTCCTCGGCTCGAGTTGCCAGAACAGCATCGAGAAGCGCCGTGACCCCGCCGGTGGGAATCTCGGTTCCCGCCGAATCATGCCACCGATCACCCGCTCGATGCACGGTCACGTCGCCCTCACCCGCCATCACCCGCACCGCGGCCACATCGGGCCGCCGCACGTCGGTCCCCATGTGATCGACGAACATCGTCGGATTCCCGAGCAGGCGGGTCACGTCCGCGGCCTCGATCTGCACGACGCTCGGCACACCTTCGATGATCGCATAGCGATCCTGGCTGGCACCCCCGAGGCGAGCCCCCACATGCACCGTCCGCGTGTCGTCCCCGGTCCGCACGTGCACACTGGCCAGAGGCGGTGAGAGCCCAAACGCGGCCAGGTCCGGCGGTTCGTCGAGGAGTACCGCAGTGGCCCTCGATCCAGCGAGTTCGGACACATGCTGCATCACGGCGGAGGCATCGGCGCGGGTCGCCAGCGGCGCCGTGATGCGCCACCGACGCCCATCTCTCTCAAGGGTCAGCGTCTCTCCCGAAACGGTCCGCGATACGACATCGGCGTCGACCGACACATCTGGAAACAGCCGCAGGTCACGCCACCCTTCCGGCGGCTCGTCGTCGAGGAGGCTATGCACGGCCCCATCAACCACCACCACCTGCCCCGACCCAGGCTCAGCAGCCCAGGCTCGGCCCGCCAAGCCGCGCCGTCCGAGGTGCAGAACGCGGGTCACCCGGTCGCCGTTCCAGGTTCCTCCGAGCCGCACGATGGCGGTCGGCGGGTCCAATCCGAGTGTGGCCAGCGACGGCAGCCGAGGGTCGTCGAGCTCATACGTCTCGAGGACCTCGGTGGCTTGCACGGCCTCCGGAAGCGCCAGGAGAAGGTCAGCATGCATGCGATGCCGAAACGGCTGCGTCTGCCACCATCCGTCCGCGTGCCGCGCGTACGACCAGGACATGTCGTCCCGGATCAGGTCGATGGCGTCCATGCGATCGATGGCCGCGACGTGGAGCCGCCCGGCCGTATCGGCCGAGGGCCGGTTGTCCGCATGAACCAACCACGCAGCCCCCAGGCACAGGGCGGCGAACACCCAGACCAAGACAACCGTCCTCCATCGCATCAGAGACGCCTCCAGGACCAGGTACCGAGTCCCAGCAGCAAGGACATCGCCGGAAGGCCCGCCACCAGCACCCACCCCCAGGCAGTCCGAGACGATGTGGGCACGCTTCCAATCCGAGCGACTTCCTGGCTGAGGGCCCCGCGGGCGATTCGATCATCAAGGCCCGCCAGCCACGCGGCGCCCGCCAGCATGAGTTCGTGATTCCCCGGATGCACCAGTGACACCCGGTCTCCCCCCGCGGACGCCGCCGCATCGGCGACGCCTGTACGCATCCAGGCGCCACTCCCCACCACGAGCGACCGGCCGCCCCCGTCAAGCGTGCGGGCGACCAGCAGGGGCACCGCCTGTGAGGGCACGGCCTCGGCGTCGAATGTGGGCACTCTCCGCCGCATCCGCCGATCGACCGACACCAGCGGACGCCAGTCCGCTTCAAGCCAGACATCATGCGCCGGCGGCATGGACCCGAGCGAGCCCCCGTCCCCCCCAGGATCGAGGGGAACCGCCATGGGCAGCAGCAGCGACTGCCCGTGCAGCGCGGCGGCGATCGGGTGAGAAGCCGGAAAGTCAGTCAACTCGATCGCTGCCTCAGGCGGAGCCTCCAGACCCGGCTGCGAGACGCTTCGCAGTAACACACGTCCGGTATCCGCCTGGACCCCCACCGAAGCTGCAAGCGACGCCCACGGGTCGGACTGTCCCAGGCCCGCGGCGGGGCTCGGGAACACATTGATCATGACGCCCTGCCCGCGCTGGAGCAGGTCATGGGCCGCGCCCAGCAACGCCGACTCACTCGCTCGCGCCTCAATTCGCTCCCTCCGAACCGACGGCAGGACGACCCAGGCCGTGGGTCCACCGG
>CAZSSV010000173.1:0-5660 GCA_964609425.1 uncultured Isosphaeraceae bacterium
AGTTTTGGAGATGGCGAAGACGGTAATCTCTACAAGTGCGAATCGAGCGATGGCGCAGGCTTCGGGTCGAACCTGGCGTGGCTCGGCGATGATCCTGAGTCCTATTGGAACACCTATGAACTGCAGACCAATGAACCCGACTGGGACTACAGCGGACTTGTGGAATTCATCGACGTGCTCAACAATTCATTGGTGGCGGACCGGCCGACGCTTTTGGAGCCGGTTGCTGATGTCGATTCGATGCTCAGGGCGATCGCGATCAACTGCCTGTTCGTCAATCTCGATGCCTACAACGGGTCAGCGCACAATTACTATGTGTACGATCGTGATGACTCCGGGCACTTTACGCACATCTTCTGGGATGCAAACGAAGCCTTCGACACGTTCCGTATGGGTATGCCGCCGAGCGAAGACGCCCGTGAGATGGAAGCATTCTGGCTTCCGTCGGGCCCGCCACCGGGCGGCAGCGAGCCCCGGCCACTGATGGAACGCCTGTGGGAGGTTGAAGCGTACAACCGATCGTATCTAAGGCATCTGGCACGGTTCATGCGAGAGGGTTTCGATGTAGACACCTTCGAGGCGCGCATCACGGAAGTGGCTGATCAGATCCGCGCGGACGTGTACGCCGATTCCAACAAGCCATACAGCAATGCGGACTTCGAACAGAATCTCACATCTGATGTGGGCGGCGGTGGCGGTCCGGGTGGCGGCATGATCTATGGGTTGACAGCATTTGTCGAGCAGCGTGCGGCCTTTCTCGACGCCCATCTCGATGCCTTCGCGTCACGGAGCGATCTGCAACTCAATGAGCTCATGAGTGTCAATGTCTCGACGATCGCCGACGAGTACGGAGACTACGACCCGTGGATCGAGGTGTACAACCTTGGCCCGGGCGATGTCTTGACGAGCCAGGTGTTCGTGACCGATGATCTCGCAGACCCGGGCAAGTGGCAGATACCGGGTGAGCTGATTGATGATGGCGGCTTCCTCGTGCTGTGGATGGATGCCGAGCCGTCCGAGGGGCCCGCTCATGCTGACTTCCAGTTAAACGCAGGCGGTGGCGAACTCCACTTCCACAAGTTCAGCGGAGGGTCGCACGTCCTGTTGGACAGCGTCACGTACCCGCCGCTGGGCGATGATGCCTCGTGGGGTCGATCGCACGAAGAGGAACCAGACTGGCAGATCAATGCCGCGCCCACACCGGGGGAGGCAAACCTCCGCGCGCTTCCAGATTGGGAAGGCGTGCTCTTCATCAATGAATTCATGGCGGACAACGAGACCACGATTGTCGATGAGACGGGTGCCTACGAGGACTGGATCGAGCTGTACAACGCCGGCGACGAGGGGCTCGATCTCAGTGGTCTCTACATGACGGATGACCTGGCAGATCCCATGGTCTGGTCAATTCCAGAGGGAACGACGATTGACGCAGGAGGCTACCTGCTCATCTGGGCTGACTCGGACGCCGAAGATGGCCCACTACACGCTGACTTCAAGCTCGGCGCTGGTGGTGAGGAGATCGGTCTCTACGCCGCCGATGGTGCGACGCTCATCGACTCGATCGTCTTCGGAGATCAGGCCCCCGATGTCTCAATGGGCCGTATACCCGACGGCGGCGAAGACTGGCAGTACCTGTCGAACCCGACGCCCGAGGCGGCGAACGTCGCTGATCCGCCCGAGATCCCAGAACTCTACGTCAACGAACTCATGGCAGACAACGAGACCACCATCGGCGACGAGGCGGGCGAGTTCGATGACTGGTTCGAGATTTACAACCCCGGCGGCGAGGACGTCGATCTTGGGGGTTTGTTCATGACCGATGATCTTGCCGACCCGGGCGCCTGGCAGGCGCCTGAGGGTCTCATTGTTCCCGCGGGCGGCTTCCTGTTGCTGTGGGCCGACGACGACGCCGATCAGGGCGACAATCACGCCACGTTCAAGTTCGGCGCGGGCGGCGAGGAGGTGGCGATTTATGCCAGCGACGGCGTCACCGTGATCGATCACTTTGAGTTCGGGGCGCAGGAAGTCGACGTGGCGTACGGGCGTACCACCGACGGTGGCGACACACTCGACTACCTCGCAACGCCGACGCCTGGCGCCACCAACGAGAGTGAGGCGTGCATCGGCGATCTTGACGGCGACGGCGTGACAAATGTGAACGACCTGCTCGCCCTCATCGGCGCGTGGGGTACGCCCGACGGCGATGTCGACGGGGACGGTACGACGGGCGTGAACGATTTGCTATTCGTGATTGATGTGTTTGGAGGGTGTGGCTGAAGCCTCTTCCGGAGGACCCCAGATTTCCAACCGAGTGACCTGACGCAGCCCCGTCGCCTCCAGGTGGCGGGGCTGTTCATGGGGCCTGTGACATGGGCTGTCATCTGAGGGCCTGCCCCGGGCGGGCAGGCACGTGAAACCAGGGCAGCCGGTGTCCTGGTGGCGCCGCTGGCAGGATCGGTTTTGACGTGGTGTTGAGAGACCGTCCGGTGGCCATGCAGTGCTACCATCTGGAGCCGTTGACTGCGGTGTTACACCTTCTGCTGCCGGGTGGAAGAGAGAAGAGGTTGCGCATGATTGGGTTGAACACTGTGTTACGCCATATGTGTCTGTGCAGCACGGCCGTCATGCTGACCGGCTGCGCCGTTGTTGCGGAAGGCCGTTCGGACACCGAGAGGAGCGGTTGTTGTGCAGCGGGTGAATCCAGCATTGTGTGCCCACCATTGACACGCGACACCGAGGGCGTCCGGGCGGCAAGCGACGCCTTTTATGCGGCACTCAACGACATGTTCACCGGAAACACCGCGGCAATGGCGGCGGTGTGGTCCCATGAGCCGGACGTGACGCAGTTGGGTCCAATGGGCGGACGTATCGCGGGCTGGGATGCCGTCGGCGATGAGTGGCGGCGTGAAGGGGCGCTCAAACTCGGCGGTGCAGTGACGGCTGAACATGTGCAGGTCGTGGCAGGCCCATGCATGGGGTATACCGTCACCGAGGAGGTCGGCCGAAACATGACCGCAGATGGCGAGCCGGTGGAGGTCCGATTCCGAGCCACCAACGTGTTTCGTAAGGAGCGAGGCGGCTGGAAGATGGTGCACCACCACACCGATCTCTCACAGGGCTTGATCGAGGCGACTGGAGCGGTGAAGTAGGGCGCGGCCGATGTGGCTCGCGGATCCTCCCACCCGCTACGTCAGAAGCCGCGACGGTACTCGTGCCGGCGGCTGCGCGTTGTTTAGTCCGGCGGAGCCGAGCAATCTTCGCTCGATATGGTGAAGAGGTCGATGAGTTTGCCATCCTGGTCGAACGCTCGAAGTTCGAAGGAACGATCGTGCGCCGTGACGATGCAATAGTGGTGGCCCCGGTGCTTGTGCGCCGTGAACCAGGTGCGGGTTGGCGCGAAATCCTCGAGGCTTCCGCCCGCGCCGCCAGTCGTGACATAGACGACGCCGCGGTCATGGTCCACGCGATTGTCAAGGATTGGCCAGGTCCGCTCATACACGTGGATGTGGCCATTGAAGACGACATCAACGCCGTTCGCTTCATACAAAGGAACCAGATGTGTTCGAACTGCCATGTCACCCCATGTGGAGCCGGCTGAGAATGTGTCGCCATAGTCATTGCTGTCTGAAGTCCACGCAGGCTGGTGGTGCTGCACGACTTTCCACCGGGCATCGGATGCTGGAAGCACTCGGCTGAGCCATTGGTACTGGTCTGAGCTGGGTGAGATGTCTTTGTTGGTATCGAGGACGAAGACATGCACATCGCCCCATCGATAGTCGTAATAGTACTCTTCTCCAGGCAGGGAGAAGTAGTCGTAGTACAGTTGCGCATCGCGTTCGTGGTTGCCGAGCGTAGGGTAGATTGGGAATCGGCCAAGGAGATCGCCGGTCGAGCCAAAGAACTCCTGGACCCATTCCCGCTTCATGGTCCCCGTTCCGACGAGGTCACCGCAGTGCATGATGAAGTGCGGACGATGAGACCAGGCATGCTTGGACATCATGTTCGTGACTGCGGCGTTGTTCTGCGTGTCACCCACGACGATGAAGCCGAGCGGCGTGCTGGCTCGCGTCTTCGTCTGAAAGGTCAGTACTGGGCTTTCGATCCGTTCATCACCGGATTCTCCGATGACTCGGTAGAACCAGTTCGATTCGATGGGGAGGCCCGTCAACGTCACTTCATGAAGGGATGACGGCGCCTCTGACGCAACACGGTTTCCGAGCTTGGAAGTCGTTCCGTACTCCACCCAGCCAGCGCCCGGCCGGGTTGTCTCCCACATGATGGTCATGCTGTCTTCCTGGGCGTCCTGCAGGTACGGGCCGACCAGCAATTGAAACGGGCGGTGGGGGACTGCAGCGCCACGCATGTCCGGGTAAGCCGCCATCTCCTCTGCGATGTCACTGCCTGCCGACTTGTTGTGCAGGCGTACATGTTGGACGGCGCCGTCCATCGGGTGATATTCATTAGCGTCGATGTATGCGCCGATGGCCATTCGCCCCGATGAGGGATATCGAATGGGCCCAGATTGATCGGTGGATTCGGCAACGATGGCGCCGTCGATCCAGAGTTGCATCGTCTTGCCGTCATACGACCCCGCGACGTGATACCAGCGATCCACTTCAAAGGGGGTTGGCGCGGTCAGGTACGTGAGATCGCCGCGAGGGGCATCAGCATCGGCACCCGCCAGCGCAAAGCAAAAGTGATCTTCGCGATAGCCCAGCAGCCAGCCTTCTTCATGGTCGCCATTGTCCTGAAGGATGCCCGCGATGCCACCCCACTCAGTGGGCGTCGAAATGAGTACCCATGCGCTGACAAGCATGTCTTCATCCGGGAGATGCCTGCGAAGCGTCTCGCTCATCTGCCCGATCTCGAGCACTCCGTCCATCCCGTCGATGACCAGTCCGCCTGCCGTGGTTACTGCGGCTCTGCCACGAAGTGTGCCAGTGAGTTGGTGCTGTCGCTCGGGGACGTGCGCGGAAGCGCCTGAGGGCGGAGCGAAAACCCACTGCTGCAGGAGGTGTGGGTCGGCATCGCCGTGCGTGTCGTGCCACCCAAGCACGCCAAGAACCATGAGTAGGGAGAGCGACATGGTCGGAAGCGTACCAGTGCGGCACAGGGAGGAACATGGGTGCGAGGGAAGGGGCCCTCTCGAACCGCTGCCGCCGGGGTCCGCACGTCAGGAGCAGGGCCCGAATGCTTCGATCACCGCAAGCACATCATCGACGCCCACAAACCCGTCGCCGGTGACGTCAGCGTCCGCGTCGGTCGTGCCCCAGTACCCGATCACAATCAATAAGTCGCCGACATCGACGGCACCGTTGCCATTGATGTCCGCGTCACAGGGGTCTCCGGCTTCGACACCGAGGTAGAGCGTTTCAGTGTCGGCTCCGGCTTCATTGGTGGCCGTCACGAAAAACAGATACAGAAACTCGCTGTGCGTGGGATCGGGCCAGAGCAACTGCCCGGTCTGTGGGTGGATGACCAGCCCATCAGGTGGCTCACCTGAAAGAGACCACGTTGTGGGAGCCATGTTGATTGGGTGCGTGAGCTGCGGAATCCACCCCAACCAGATCACTCCCTCTGTCGCGAAGTACTGGCCGAGTGGATCTACGATGTCGGGCGGAAGTTGAGCGATCGTCTGCGGGACGCAGTACGCAGTGAAG
>CAZSSV010000174.1:0-5643 GCA_964609425.1 uncultured Isosphaeraceae bacterium
AAGAGCGTACCTGACATCGACACTTAGAATGCTGGAGAAGACAATGTTGCAGATCACTACGTCAAAGTGTGCCTGGCCCAGATCCGTCGTGCACGCATCACCACACAGGAACCGAACACTCGGCCAGCGGCGGCGGGCAGTCTCAACAACATCTGCTCGCAGGTCCACGCCGTGCAGATGACTCGCGGGCACCCCAAGCGACCCCATCCAGTCAAGTTCCTCGCCCGCTCCACAGCCGATATCCAGCACTTGTAAGCTGCTCAGGTCGCCACCGAAGTGGCGGGTCAATTCGCTGACGTACACCGAACGACGCTCTCGTCTTGCTATCGCGCGGTAGCGGTTCCAATGGGCGTGGTCACGTGGCTCCCGGCGGCTGTACCGGGCGATGATGCGATTCGCCTCTTTCGCAACCGCCTCCGGTTCCTGTTCGGCTGCCATAGGAGCATGATACCCACTAGGTGCACAAGAGAAGACAGCCCCTCACCGGTGGAGGGGCTGCCGAAAGTCGGTCGAAACTGGCAGAGGGCTCAGTGACCCACGATGAGCTCCCACCCCGCCCAGTCACTGGTGTTCACTTCCTCATAGGTGAGCGAGGAACCATCGCGGCGGAAAACAGCAATCTTGGTCAGATCGCTCTTCTGCATAACGATGACATCTTCGTCGGTACCATCGAGGTCCCACAGGCCCTTCAGCGCCCACGCATTGAAGGTAAACGTGTTCCAATCCTTGGACGTGGCCGCATCGCCCCAATAGGCGCGAATCTTGTCGTTCGTATCCTTATTGAACAACACATCGTCTTCTCCATTTCCATCGAAGTCGCCGATGCCGAATGCCGTCCAGCCCACGAGGTTGTTCTTGGATCTCGTCTGATATGACGTTGTCACACTACCGCTGTTAACGCCGCAGGCGTAAAAACCCAACCTGTTCAGGGAATCCTTCTGCATGACGATGTCCGCGAAACCGTCTCCATTCATGTCACCACAGCCCAGGATGTTCCAGTTTGACAGGTCGCCACGCGGAGGCAATGTCTGATACGAGGCGGTTCCGCCACTCATCTTGTACACGCCAAGCCGGCGATAGGCATTGGCACCGGAAACCTTCTGAATCACAATGTCGGATTGACCATTGCCATCCAAGTCTCCAATTCCAACGACATTCCAGTCTGACAGGTTTCCACTGTTGAACTTCGTGTAACTGAGGTTCATGCCATCCCAGGCGTAGTAGCCCAGCCGCTGCCTGTCGTCCCGTTGGACGAGAATCTCCGCAGTTCCATCACCCGTCACGTCACCCGTTCCGATGATCGTCCAGCCGCTCCAATCGCCGCTGCTGAGGGCTGCAGCAACAAGCCCGCCACCCGAACCCATGAGGCCCCGAACCCGCTGATGATCATCACGCTGCAAGATGAGATCGTCGAAGCCATCGCCTTCGAGATCTTTGGCAACATTCGCAATGACAGCCGTAGCGACAAAGCTGAGTCCCGTATCGCTGGTCGTATCGCCCGCACCAGTGTTCCACTGTATGTTCACCGATCCAAACACAGTCTCGCCCGCGCCGATCGCGAACTGCCCGATAAGCACTTTGTTGTCGGTATAGTTGCCGGCCACCGTCTGGTCATCACTGGGGGTGCAAAAGTAGGCGCCGTTGTCTGACTCGAGTGAATGCGGGGCCGCCAAGTCTTCGTTGAAGTCGTCAAAGTTCAGACCAATTACCTGAATGGCATTATCGGTGCTGGTGGTCAGCCCAATCGTGACAAAGGAATCCGACGCTTGAGACGGATACGCAGCCATCAAGGCCTCCGCGATCCCAGAACTCGTATTGCACAGGTCTTTTGACTGCGAGCCATCCGCATCAAAATTCCAGAAGCCGCTGTCATCCGAGGTGCCAATCGACATCGGATCCGTTGCATCGCCGTAGACTGCGATCAGACGATCGGTCGGGTCATCGAACTCCGCCCACAAGGACACCAGCACAAGTGACCGCCCATCGGGCGCTTGCCAGCCACTCTGTGAAATGGGCGCTGCCGACGCCGAAATCCCGGTCATGTCGGCATGCGCAACCCCGGCGATCGCGAACCCCGCTGTGGCGACTAGCCCACCATGCAAGCCCCTATAACTGCATTTCCGTGCCATGGAGATCCTCATATTCTGGAGTGTTCCTGACAATGAACGTGGCTCCCCCCTCACGAGCCACACCCGTACCATACCGCAGGAACCCGACCCCTACTGAGTCCATAAGGGTGAAAAATCAGGCCCCCGTGCCCTCCCAGATAGACCTTGGAAAGCCGTCCCGTGTGAGCGAACTCGCGGGGATCCATCGAAAAGATATTGTACGGGGCACATGAGCCGTGTGTTCGATGTGTTCGTTGTATGTCTCTGCCTCATCCCTGCAGCCCTCATGGGACTCTCGGCTGGTTGCGCAGTTTTTGTTCTCAGCGGACACCCTGTATTTTTTAGGCAGATCCGAGTGGGCCGGGGGGGGCGGCGATTCACAATTCTCAAGTTTCGGACCATGCGGCCCAGCCGGCAGGCCGACCACGGCTTTCAGGCCGGTCGGCCTCATCGCGTCACCCAGATAGGTAAGCTGCTGAGGGCCACCAAGGTCGATGAATTGCCTCAACTCGTCAATGTTCTTACAGGTGACATGGCCATCGTCGGCCCGCGGCCAGAGGTTCCCAGTTGGGTAGATCGCGAGCCAGTGCTTTTTGAAAGGCTCCTGACCACCCGGCCAGGGCTGACCGACCCCGCATCACTTGTGTTCCGCCACGAAGAAGCCCTGCTGGCCGAGTTTGACGACCCAGAAGCGGCCTATGGCACACTCGTACTTCCAGCTAAAGTCCAACTCTCAGCGAAGTACCTCCAATCGCGTACGGTATGGTCGGACCTACGAGTGATTTGGTCGACCCTTCGCGCCATCGTCGGGCTGCCTCACCATTGGAGTGGCTTCGATGCACGTGCCCTTCTTCAGGCTGAACGTAACCGACGGAATGAGGCGAGCCGTTAACGAGGTGGTCGCCTCAGGATGGCTCACCAGTGGCCCGAAGGTTCAGGCCTTTGAGAGCGAGTTTGCCGAACACGTCGGTGCCAGGTATGCAGTTGGGGTCAACTCCTGCACGGCCGCCCTGCACCTCGCATTAGAAGCGATCGGCGTAGGGCCTGGAGACCGCGTGCTGGTCCCGACCATGACATTTGCGGCGACAGCGGAAGTGGTCCGGTACATGGGCGCCGACCCTGTCTTCACTGATGTCTGCCCACACACAGCATTGATGACCCCAGAGATCGTTGCTGAAGCGCTTGAGCGGCACACTGACGTCTCCGCGTGCATGCCGGTCCACTTTGGGGGACTCCCTTGCGACATGGACGGCATTCGCGCCGCATGTGAGCCCCACGGTGTTCGAGCCATCGCAGATGCGGCGCATGCCTTTCCAGCATCTGATCAGGGCCGCCCTGTTGGCTCCATGGCCGACGCTTCATGCTACTCGTTCTATGCAAACAAGACACTCACAACCGGGGAGGGGGGAATGCTCGTCACCGATGACGCTGCCCTGGCGGATCGGGCCCGCGTCATGCGCTTGCACGGCATGAACAGAGATGCTTGGGGGCGGTTCACGGTCGATACCGCCAAGTGGGAGTACGACATCATCGCGCCTGGGTACAAGTACAACATGCCCGATTTGGCCGCGGCAATCGGCTTGGCTCAACTCCCGCACGCTGAGTCCGACCTAGCCCGCAGGACTGACATTGCGCGTCGATATGACAGTGAACTCAAGAGCGTAAGCCAGCTCAGGTGTTGCGGTACCCGAGAAGGCTCCAAGCACGCATGGCACCTTTTCTGGATCGTTCTTGAATCCAAAGCCACATTGAGCCGCAATGACTTACTCAGAGCCCTTGGAGACCTTGGCGTCGCGTGCTCAGTCCACTACAAGCCGCTTCATCGTATGAGCTACTGGCAAGCGCACCTGAACCTAGACCCATCCATGTTTCCCGGAGCGGAGTCGCTGTGGCAAGGGTGCCTATCGCTGCCGGTCTTCCCGAATCTACGCCCGAATGAGCAAGACCACGTCATCAACTCAATTCGGGCGGCCTTGGCGTAAGCGGCTTCGGTATACTGAACGGTCGTTCAAAACGATCTGTAAGAAAGCACTATTGCATCTGGGGGCTGAGGACCATGTCGAGTATGCGACGGCGTTTTCTAAAGTGGAGTATTCACGCTCGACGGAGCCTGCTGGCCTTGCCACGATCTGGCAAGTTGTCATTGATGGCCGCCTTCGATGTTGCGTCAATGACAACGGCGCTGGTATTGACATTCTTGACGCGATATGGAGTCGAATGGCCAGGCGACACCGCGACCATCTGGTATTGGATCATTATCCCTCCGGCGTGCATTCCAATATTCATGGCGTGCGGGCTGTACAGGCAAGTCATTCGCTACATCGGCACGCGCGCAGCGATGCAGATCCTTGTGGGCGTTGGCGCAGTGTCCTGCCTTATTCCCACCGTCACCCTTGCCATCGGAGACAATCTCCACCAGGCCACAGTGGTCGTAAACTTCTTTGTCGTCGCCGCAGGCATGACCGGCTTGAGTCGCTTTGGAATGCGACGCTTCTTGGGCGGCTCTTCATCGAGAAACGCCGACCGGGTCATCGTATGGGGCGCCGGGCATACGGGGGTACAACTCGCCCAATCCCTCCACACGAGCCGCCATTGGACACCCGTGGCCTTTGTGGACGACGACTCGCACATGTGGGGGCGTACAGTTCACCGACTCCCGTGTATCTCCCCAGGGGGTCTGGGTCCATTTGTGGCTCGTAAGCGGATTGGCACGGTCATTCTCGCCATGCCTTCTGCCTCCCAATCCGAACGGCGACGAGCGATCAGCCGCCTAGAACCACTCGGCCTAGCGATCAAGACTGTGCCGCACATGCGAGACATTCTCGCAGGGACGGGCGCACAGAGCGACATAGCCGACATTCCCATCGCGGACCTGTTGGGCCGCGACACTGTCCCTGCCAATGAATCGCTGCTCCGGCGAAACATCACCGGAAAAACTGTCATGGTGACCGGCGCAGGAGGATCCATTGGAAGTGAGCTGTGCCGCCAGATCTTATCGCTCGACCCCAAGTGCCTGATCCTGCTTGAGCGCAGCGAGTACGCCCTTTACACGGTAGAAGGCGAACTTCGTCAACGAGTCCTGATGACGGCCGGTCCAGCCAGCGGCCCCCAATTGGTGCCACTCTTGGGCTCGGCGGGGAGTCGTGTGCTCGTCGACCGCATCTTTGAGACATGGACGGTCAACACCGTTTATCACGCGGCAGCCCACAAACATGTTCCGATTGTTGAGGAGAATGTGCCCGAAGGCATCGCCAATAACGCACTCGCGACGTGGGTCGCTGCTGACGCGGCGCTTCGGGGTCGTGTTGAAACGTTTGTCCTAATCTCGACTGACAAGGCGGTACGCCCCACCAACATAATGGGGGCATCGAAGCGGGTGGCTGAAATGGTGCTTCAGTCGCTGATGCAGCGGCAGCGAGAGACGCCGACCACACGCTATTCAATGGTCCGGTTCGGCAACGTGCTTGGGTCCAGCGGGAGTGTCGTCCCGCTCTTTCGAGAGCAGATAAGAAAGGGCGGCCCTGTCACCGTCACG
>CAZSSV010000175.1:0-5586 GCA_964609425.1 uncultured Isosphaeraceae bacterium
AATGATGGGAGTGGACAGCCGGCTCATGTCCCGCATGTTCACAGCGATGGCCTCAGCCTGGCCGCGTTCTTCAGGCCCCATGCCGGGGTAGGCGCCCGGTGTGTCGACCAGGGTGACGATCGGGAGACCGAACTTCTCGGCGAGCTTCATTTTGGCCAGTGCCTTGCGGTACCCCTCGGGATGGGCGCATCCGAAGTTGCAGAGGATGCGTTCTTCGGTGGTCCGCCCCTTCTGGTGTCCGACCACCATGACCTTGAACGGGCCGATACGGCCCAGGCCGGTGATGATCGCCGGGTCATCGCCAAAGCGGCGATCACCATGAAGTTCGCGAAAGTCACGGCAAATGCGGTTGATGTAGTCGGCGGTCTGGGGTCGTTGCGGGTGCCGAGCCACCTTCACGACATCCACGGGGGGGAGTCCCGCGTAGATCTTCCTGAAAAGGTCTTCGCGACTGGACCGCAGCGCCGCAATCTCGTCGGCGAGCGTCTCGGCGTCCTCCCGCCCCTGGAGGGCTGCAATCTGCGCGTCGAGATCCTGAATGGGCTTCTCAAACGGCAGCGGGGCTGGTTCGGTCGGAGCGGCCATGGTGCATTCAATGGTATCGAGGGGGGCTGACGAGCGTATCCTCCCCAACCATGGACATCGGCTTTCTCGGCATGGGGCACATGGGCATGGCCATCCTCGAGGGTGCGGTTGCATCCGAGGTGGTGCGTCCGGAGGCCGTGATTGCCGTTGATCACCACGAGGCGCGGCGTGACCAGGCCGAGGCGATGGGGTGTCGATCGGCGTCGGACGCTGCGAAACTTCGGGACGCGCCGGTACTCATTCTGTGCACGCGGCCTCAGGATTTCCCAGTCGCCGCCCAGGAGATTCACTCGGACATCGATCGCCTCGCAGTTTCGGTGATGGCAGGTGTGGACTCGGCGCGCATCGCTGACGCGTGTGGAACGGGGACGCGCGTGGTGCGGGCCATGCCCAACGCGCCAGCGGCCATCGGTGCGGGCATGACCGCGATCGCGATTGGTCGCGGCGCCACCACGGAAGACATGAGCCTTGCCCGCCGCCTGTTCTCGGGGGTGGGTCGGGTGGTCGATGTGCCCGAAGCGTCGATGCACGCGGTGACGGCCGTGTCTGGCTCGGGTCCGGCGTGGTACTACCTTCTCGCCGAGGCGATTCGTGAAGAGGGCATGGCACTCGGGTTGAATCCTGAAGTTCTGAACACCTTGATCTGCGGCACCATCGAAGGTGCGGCCGCCATGTTGGTGGCCGATGGTCGGTCTCCGGCCGACCTTCGCGCTGCTGTAACGACCCCGGGCGGAACCACAGAGGCGGGGCTGGCGTCCATGCGAGAAGCTGGCTTTGTCGAGGCCGTACGCCTTGGTGTTCGGGCCGCGTGCCAGCGTGGTGAGATCTTGGCAGAAGGTTGATCCTGCGGGTCAGAAGTCCCGGCGGCGGAAGATGATCAGCGCCACGATCAGCACGACGCCCTCAAAGATGAGTGACTTGAGGATGATCGACCATGCCGGTATCTGCTCCTCCTTCTCCATGTGCCGCGCTTGCGCTTCTTCTTTCTCACTCAGGTCTCGAGGCGGTTCGTCGTCGTCCTGGAACGCGGCGCCCGACATCAGTTCCATCAGTGTGGTATCCGTGTTCCGTTCAAGCGCGCGGTGAAGCAGGCCGAGGGTTCTGGCGGTCTCCGGAAGAACCGTACGGATTCCACTGACCATGGCGGCCCACGGTGCCAATTGGCCCTGCGCCTTGTGGGCCTGCTCTAACTCTTCCTGGGGGCCCAGGGCCCAGTGTTCTGCATCTTCAACGCCGACATCGTCGCCGGCCTCTTCGGCGACGGTCGCCTCTGCGTCGAGTTGGGCGACGCGCTCCTCGGAACGTGCGATGGTTGCGTCGAGCCGGAAGGTGGACTGAGACATGATGTCATCTGCGGTGCGGACGCTGAATGAACTGAACCAGAACAAGAGCGTCGCGAGTAGCGCAATGAGTGTCGATCTTGTGATGACGCCGACAAGAACATTGACGCAGAACAGGTAACTGTAGAAGAGTGTGACGATCGGGATCGCAAGGAAGATGGCCGGGTCCCATGCGCCGACCCGCCACCCGGCGGCGAGAAAGGCGCCGAGGGTGAAGACGGACACCTGCATCACTACAAACAACAGGCCGCCGGTGTACTTGACAAAGAAGATCGTCGATCGACGC
Organism: uncultured Isosphaeraceae bacterium; assembly: GCA_964609425.1. Lineage (GTDB taxonomy): Bacteria > Planctomycetota > Phycisphaerae > Phycisphaerales > SM1A02 > UBA12567. Next base: position 2,212 of record CAZSSV010000175.1, read on the forward strand.
GTCGGTCGAGACACGACCAGTTCGACCGCGCCGGCCGAGAGGAATGACGGGAAGATGGATGAGGTCGAAATGAGCGCCAGAATCGATGCGGCCCACGCCAGCCACATATTGACGATGAACGCCGAGTAAATGCCCAGATAGAGCGTCTTGGACATTGGTGAGCCTGCGTAGATGAACTCGCTCTCAATGTGCGTGAGGCCATAAAAAAGGCTGATGCCGGTCTTGTCGAAACCAATCGACGCGTAGGCGACGATGACGATCACATTGAGTCCCATCACGCCCTTGAACAACCACTCTGCACGCAGCGACAACCAGGACTCGCGAAGAATGGCAAGCACGGAGGTCATGGCGACTTCTCCGCCCGCCCCTGCACGGCACCAGGAACGGCACCGTCGAGGTCGCCCGCGTCTTCGAGCGCTCGCATGAAGAGATCTTCGAGCGACTCTCGAATCTCCTGAACCGAGGTGATGACGCCGCCCGCCGCCCGTACCGCGTCGATGACGACTTGCGCTTCGTCGTCGGATGCGTTTGGAAGTGCGGCGCTCCGAGTATCACCATCACGGGAAACCGTGATCGCCTCGTCGTCCAGATCGGCCCCACGCCACTGGACGACCCAGCGGCGCCCACCGTGGGTCAAGTCTTCGAGCGTGCCCTCCATGGCAACGCGTCCCTTGACAACGACCGCCAACTGGTCGCAGATGGACTCAAGTTCAGCGAGGATGTGACTATTGATCAGAATGGTGCGACCTTCACTCCTCAGCTGGTGGAGCAGGTCGCGAATCTCCCGCCGGCCCACGGGGTCTACACCATCGGTCGGCTCGTCCAGGAGCAGCAGTTCCGGGTCGTGAAGCAGCGCCTGGGCGAGCCCAACCCGCTGCTGCATGCCTTTGGAGAAGGTGCCCACTTTGTGGGTCCGCCAAGCCGACATGCCCACCAGAGACAGCATCTCCTCGATGCGTTGCACCCGGAGTGGGCGTCGCATGTGCGAGAGCCCGCCGTAATAGTGCAGCGCCTGTTCCGCCGTCATGTACGGCGGAAAGCGATGGTGCTCGGGCAGATAGCCGACTCGCCGCAGCGTCGGCTTGTGCCCGATGGGGTGCCCCAGCATCGTGCCCTGCATCCTGGACGCGTGAATCACGGTCATCAGAATCTTGACGAGGGTTGACTTTCCAGCACCGTTGGGGCCCAGCAGACAGAAGATCTGTCCGCGGTCCACATGCATGGACACGCCGCGGAGCGCCTGGACCTTCCGGCCGAAGGTCTTGTGGACGTCGGTGAGTTCGATGACATGGGACACGGTGGCGATGATGGTAGCGGGGCAAAGAGGGGCTATGCTCCGGTCCATGGCTGCCACAAGAACGCTTCAGACGCTTCTCGCAGCGTTCGAACAGCGCGGACAGGTGCGTCGCATGTCGCAATCCGTCTCTCCCATACTGGAAGCAGCAGCACTCGCGGTGCTCGAATCCAGTCGCGAGGCCCCTGTGTTGGGGCGGGGGGTGGTGGATCGGGAAGCGCCCGATCTCGGCGGACGCGTGCTGTACTTTGAGCAGGTCGAAGGCTGCGACTTCCCGCTCGTCATGAACGTGTTCGGTTCGTATGACCGCATTCAGCAGGCGCTTCGGTGTCAAGAGGGGGGCCTTCAGCACCTCGCAGGCCGCATCGAGTCCCTGACAGCGTTGGAGCCACCTCGCGGGCTGGCCGATCTCGTACGGCGTGCCAGGTCGCTTATGCCAATCTTGAAGGCGCCGCCCAAGTCAGTTCGCAGGGGCATCTGCCAGGACGTGGTCCGGCTCGCCGCCCGGGGCGAGGTTGACCTGCGGCGCTTGCCGCTGATCAAGTGCTGGCCCCTCGACGGCGATCCGGCAGCGGTTGGATGGCCGTACGACGCGCCGTCGGCAGGGACGGCGGCGGGCGGCGGGCGATACATCACGTGTGCGGGTATGCACACGATTCACGCCCGGGACCGCTCGGAAACGCGACCGAAGTCCCACAACATCGGTATGTACCGGGCCCAACTCGTCGATGCCACGACGCTTGCCATGCACTGGCACATTCACCATGACGGCGCAGCGCACTGGCGGTCATGGAAGGAAATCGGCGAGCCAATGCCGATTGCGATCTGCCTCGGCGGTGAACCGGTGCTTCCCTATGCCGCGACAGCGCCGCTTCCGCCCGGCATCAGCGAACTGTTGATGGCCGGGTTCCTCGAGGGACGCGGCATTCCCATGGTGCAGGCTCGAACGGTGCCGCTTCGCGTGCCGGCCAACTCCGAGATGGTCATCGAAGGTTGGGTGCGGACCGATGCCGGCCCGTGCGGGTGGACTCCGGATTCAGGCGAGCCGATCGGTGCCGGGGCGGTGCTCGAGGGACCGTTCGGTGACCACACCGGCTACTACTCACTGCCCGATCGCTATCCCATTGTGGATGTGACGGCGGTCACCCATCGACGCAACGCGGTGTTTCCGGCAACGGTCGTCGGCCCACCGCCGCAGGAGGACTATTGGCTGGGCAAGGCGACCGAGCGGGTGTTTCTACCGCTGCTCCAGACGCTCGTGCCTGACCTGGTGGATTACGACTTGCCGATGGCGGGGTGCTTTCACAACTGGGCCGTCCTCGGCATACGCAAGGCGTATCCCATGCAGGCCAGACGCATCATGCACGCCGTCTGGGGAGCAGGGCAAATGGCGTGGACCAAGTGCGTGGTCGTGGTCGATGCCAGCGAAGTCGACGTCCACGATCAGGACGCGGTGATGCGGGCGATCTTCACCCACGTCGATTTCGAGCAGGATGTGGAACTGACCAAGGGCCCGCTGGACATCCTCGATCACGCCGCGGTCGCGCGGGGGGCGGGCGGAAAGATCGGAATTGACGCGACGCCGCGGTGGGCCGGCGAGGGCCGCGGGGCACCGCTGGACCACGCCGCGCCGGCAGTGCCTGGCGGGTTTGTCCCCGCGTGGGGGTGTGGCCGGTGCGTGCTGTGCACCGAAGCGATTGAGCCACCGGACGGATGGACCGGGTTGATCGTCCGCCTGGACGAGGAGGTTGATGTTCGCAATCGCATGCACGTCTGGTTCCACCTGCTCGCGAGCATCGATCCCGCCAGGGACGTGCGTACACGCGATGGCATCATGCACATTGACGCCCGATCGAAGACGACGGCTCGGCCCTGGCCGCCGTTTCTCGGGTGGACGTCAGTGTGACGCCAGCGCGCCCGGGCCGTGCCAGCCCTTGTTGACGTGGGCCACCTCGGCGGGCTTGAGGAAGAAGTAGTAGAGCTTGCCTTCGTTCTGCTGACGACCGGCGAGGAGTTCGGCCATCGGGCCGGTGCCGAGGTACAGATCGGCGCGTCCCGGCGCCCGAATGGCGCCGCCCGTG
>CAZSSV010000176.1:0-5554 GCA_964609425.1 uncultured Isosphaeraceae bacterium
ATCTGCCCGTGACCTCCATCCCGTGACCCTCTTCCGCACCCCCCGTGGCCATGCCGCGGGGGGTGCGGACTGCGCGGACTGAAAGTCCCCGGGACGGGGGTATACTCGGAGTCAGACCATGCGTTGCATTGCCCAGTTCGTATTCGCCGTAGCCGTTGCCGCCACCCCCGCCCTGGCGGGCGAGGCGTCATCCCGGCCCGGAATGGGAGCCACCGTCTACCAGGACGGCGGAGGCTGGGGAACGACCTTCCGGACTTGGACACCCAATGCAGACGCCGTGTACGTCACCGGCTCATTCAATGGCTGGTCCACCAACAGTCACCCGCTGGTCAGCGAGGGCGACGGCCTGTGGAGCCTGGACGCCGCAGGCGTCTGGGCCGGGCACGAGTACCAGTTCATCATCCTCAATGACGGGAATACGCACTGGCGGAACGACCCGCGGGCCCGCAAGCTGACAAGCTCAAACGGCACGTCGGTCATCATCAACCCCAACCAGTATCCCTGGCAGCACGAGTTTCAGATGCACAACTGGAACGAGCTCGTGGTCTATGAAATGCACCCGGGGACATTCGGCGTGACTGAAGGTGGGAGTTTCCCGGGGAACTTCGATGGCGTGCGGGCGCACCTGGACCATCTCGCCAACCTCGGCATCAATGCGATCGAATTCATGCCGATCAATGAGTTTGCGGGCGACCAGTCCTGGGGCTACAACCCTGGCCACATCTTCTCGATCGAGAGTTACTACGGCGGACCCGAGCGGTTCAAGCAGCTTGTGGACGACTGCCACGACCGGGGCATCGCCGTCCTTGTCGATGTCGTCTTCAACCACCTCGGCCCAACCGACCTCGGCGCCTGGCAGTTTGACGGCTGGCATGAGAACGACCTCGGTGGCATCTACTTCTACAACGACGACCGCGCCTACACACCATGGGGGGACACCCGCCCGAACTTCAGCGAAGGACCCGTGCGGCAATGGCTCCGGGACGCGGTGATGCAGTGGTTCGACGAGTACCACATCGACGGTATCCGCATGGACGGCACCCGCTGGATCGAGTGGACAGACGCCGGAAACAATCCGGACGGCTGGTCATGGATGCAGTGGATCAATGACGAACTGGACGACGCCTTCCCGGGCAAGCTCATCGCGGCCGAAGACATGAGCAACAATCACTGGATTACCAAGCCGACGAGTGTCGGTGGTGCCGGCTTCGACGCGCAGTGGGACCCGTGGTTCGTCCACCCGGTTCGCGAGGTGGCCGAGCAGGCCGACGATGGCGCCCGCAACATGTGGACCATCAAGGATGCCATCACGTTCGCCTACAACAGCTCACCGTTCCAGCGTGTGATCTACACGGAATCTCACGACGAGGTCGCCAATGGCCGCAGCCGCGTTCCGGAAGCGATCTGGCCGGGCAATGCCGACTCCTTCTACTCAAAGAAGCGGTCGACGCTCGCGGCAGGTGTCGTGTTCACCTCACCTGGAATTCCCATGATCTTTCAGGGTCAGGAGTTTCTCGAAGACGAGTGGTTCACGGACGCGGTGCCGCTCGACTGGGACCGCGCCGCGACGTACGAGGGGCTGACCTGGCTCTACAGCGATCTCATTGACCTGCGGCTCAACAGGCAGGGCAACACCAGGGGCCTCACGGGTGAGCACGTCAACGTGCACCACGTGAATGACTGGGACAAGGTCATCGCATGGCATCGCTGGATGGACGGAGGCGTGGGCGACGACGTCATCGTGCTCGCCAACTTCAAGAATCAGGAATGGGACGACTACCGCATCGGCTTCCCACAGGGTGGCACGTGGAAAGTCCGCTTCAACAGCGACTGGACCGGCTACGACACCGAATTCGGCGACCATCTGACGGGCGATGTGGTGGTCGAGGACACGCCCTGGGACGGCCTTCCATACAGCGCGTCGATCGGTTTCGGGGCATACTCGATGGTGATCTTCTCCCAATCGCCGTCCTGCCCGAATGATCTTGACGGCAGCGGCGCGGTCGATGTCGACGATCTTCTCGCCTGCATCGCATCCTGGGGTACACCTGATGCGGATGTCACAGGCGACGGCCTGACGGACGTCAACGATCTGCTCGCCATCATCGGAGCCTTCGGCAGCTGCCCATGAATCCATCTCAGTTCAATCGACGGGGGTTCACCATCGTGGAACTGATGGCGGTTGTGGCGATCCTCGCCATTCTCGCCGCCATCGTGCTTGTCGGCGCCCGCAGTCTGGACGCCTCGGCCATGTCGACGGCGGATCTGGCGCACCAGCGGCAAATTGCCCTGGCCGACGCACAGTACGCCGCAGCGAACGACGCTCGCCTGCTGCACCCTCGCACAGAGCCAGATGACGCCCAATTCGACTTCATGGACTCCGATCCGATGTACGACCTGGCGGGGAAACAACCGGGACAGCTGGCAGAAGACGCCCGGGACCGCATGTGGGTACGAGCATTCAACGATGCCTCGGCGCAGCGGCTGGAATCACTCGACGGGTCTGCCATCTCTGCGGAAAGGCCGGCAGCCATGTCTGACGGCGCCGCATGGGAGTACCTGGACGGCAATCTCGACGTGTACCGCTCCCCCCTGGACCCGACCAATCGACTTCGATCGTACTCACTCAATGCCTTCGTCGGCGTCAATGTCTGCGCCGACGACGCCTACTTTGCCCAAGGAAGCCCCTTGGACCCGTTCGGGGGCAGCTTCATTGTCTACGCCGTTGGTTGCCCGACGATGATGGGCGTCAAGCAACCAAGCCGAACCATGTGCACGATCACCGAGGATGACCCTGGCGAGTCCGGTCACCAGCCCGGTCGAAACTTCAATGGCTTTCTGCTGCATCCCAACCAGAAGGTGGGCGAGTTCGAGAACTTTCAGATGTGGTACGACCGGCCCGGGCTGTGGGACCCAACCCGCATCAACCTCTCGCACATGGACGGCTCAACGCAGGCCATGCCGATCACGACGCCGGAGCTCGTCGAGACGCTGGATGAGCACCGCGTGATCTTCGACTGCACCGAACTGCGCCAACTCCAACAGAAACTGCTGCCGGGCGTGCTTGAGTTCCGCACCGAAGACGATCTCCCGGGCTGACGCTCGCGTGGGGGTGGTCAGGGAAGGGTCGCCGCGTGCGCCGAACGTACCGACTCTGCCGTCCGATTGAGCAGCTCATCCAACTCCTCGAACGTCATCGTGAGCGGAAGCCGGTACCGCATCGAGTCGGTGCCACACGGAAGCACCATCGCCTTGCGGTCGAACATCGCGGTGATGGCCGCGGCGCGATGCTCCGGGCTCGGAAACGTCACCGCGACGAGTGTGCCCACACCGCGAATGTTGTTGAAAGCCCCCGTGTCCTTCGCGATCGAACGCAGCCCGTCCATCAGGCGTTCCCCGAGCATCAGTGCGTGTTCAGCAAGCCCGTCCTCGACAATGATCTCAATGAATCGGCGGGATCGAACCATGTCCACCAGGTTGCCGCCCCAGGTTGAGTTGATCCTGCTGGACACCTTGAAGACGTTCTGTTCAACGTCGTCCACCTTGCCGCCGGCATAGATGCCGCACACCTGTGACTTCTTGCCGAAGGAAACAACGTCCGGTGCGGTGCCGAGGTGCTGCCAGAACCAGGGCTTGCCCGACCCGAAGAAGCCGGACTGCACCTCGTCGTACATAAGCAGGCAGTCGTGTTCGTCGGCATACTTCCGCAACGTCGCCATGAACTCGGGACGAAAGTGGTTGTCTCCGCCTTCGCCCTGCATGGGCTCGATGAGAATGCCAGCAATCCGATCGGCACTCTCGGCGAAGGCGGTGTCGAGCTGCGCCCGCGCCTTGGCCTCTTCGGCCTCAATGTCGTTGCAGACGTTTCCAGCCGGGTCGAACTGGCAGACCGGGTTGTGGATGCGAGGCCACGGGAATCGCGGGAACAGGCCAATCTTGTCCGGGAGCGTGTTGGTGCAACTCATCGTGTACCCAGTCCGACCGTGGAACGCCTGCTGGAAGTGCACAATCGAGAGATCGTTGCAGTCGGCCAGGTAGTCGTTTCGGCCGAGTCGCCGAGCCTTCCAGTCAAATGCGGTCTTCATCGCGTTCTCGACCGCAAGCCCGCCGCCAGCCACCCAGAAGTGGTGCGGAAAGCCGTCGGGTGTCACATGGGTCGCAAACGTTCGCACGAAGTCGGCCATCTCGGACGTGTACAGGTCGGCATTGGCAATGTTGGACTTCGCCGCGCGCATGAGGGCTGCCTCAAACGCCGGCTCCTTCATACCCGGGTGATTGAACCCGATGGGCCAGGACGCAAAGCAGGTGAACGCGTCGAGGTACTGCTCACCCGTCGCCGCATCGTGAATCCAGCAGCCCTGCGACTTCTCAAGGTCTACCACCAGGGGATAGCCATCGACCAGTTGGTGACGGGAGAGACTCTGTAGAACATCGGCAGCCTGCATCGCAAGAAACTCCTGGCCTCGCCCACCTGCTCCCACGTGGACCAACGGCGGCCTCACGCGGGACCGGGGCGAGAATCGGCCATGGTACAGCCGCCCCCGGCTCCGAGGTCGAGTTCCGCCGACGCCAGCGCCTTCAGGGGCCCCATACGGCCCGGAAACGGCCACTTTCCCGACCAACTTGGTAGTCCCGTCTTGACGTTCGTGGGCCGGGTGGGGAGACTCCCACGCTCGACTCTTGTGAATCCATCGACCCGGGCCCCTGGAGACCGTATTGCAATGGCCATCCGCAGTTCCGCCGGTAGCGGCGTCATCATCTCCCTGATCGTGTTCGTATTGCTGACGATTCTGCTGATCGCGGCATCCATCCTGCTTTTCGGCAAGTGGGAAACCGAGAAGGTTCTCGCCGCCAATGCGACAGCTGCGCTCGACCGCTATGCAACCAAGGCGGAACGTGCCTCAGACTGGCACCAGCAACTGGTGAACGATCGCGGCGGAGACTCCATTCTGCAGGCACTCCAAAACCGCCACGATGCGACGTGGCAATTGGCCATTGGACGAGGCGCTGGAGATGTCGATGCTGCCCGCCAAGAGCTCGGGCTTGCCGATGGCGCATCACTGGCAGGTACGCTCGCCGAACTTCGGCGGCGCGTCTCTGACCTGGAAGCAGCCAATGCGGCGCTCCAGGCCGGCGCCGATGAAGCGACCCGCATGCAGGAACAGCTCGCTGCAGATCTCGCCACGGCCAATCAAGGCCATGCGGACCTGCTGGCGGCCGAGTCCAATCAACTCAAGTCCTACACCGATGCTGATGAACGACATCGAGACGCCATTGACAAAGTCACAAGCGACTTTGAAGACCGGCAGGCTTCGCTCCGCGGCGAGAAGGACACGACCATCGCCCAGCAGCGTGAAGAGATTGATCGACTCACGGCCGCCAACAAGCGGCTGTCCGCAGCGCAGGCCAAGACCGACGCCGAGCGGGATCGAGCACGCGTCAGCGGAGCCAACCCCGCAGCGCTCGTGGACGGCAGGGTGTTGGATGTTGTAGGCGGAGGGGACTTGCTCTACATCGATCGAGGCCGCAAGGATCAAATCGTGCTGGGCATGAC
>CAZSSV010000177.1:0-5543 GCA_964609425.1 uncultured Isosphaeraceae bacterium
GTTTGAGTCCGTGGCTTAGGTGTCCACCTGACTTGATCGGAAGCGACAGAATGCGATCACCCGGGTCGCACATGGCCATGAAGGCCGCGATGTTCGCGTTGGCCCCGCAGTGCGCCTGCACATTGGCGAAGGCGCATCCGAACAGTTCCTTGGCCCGGTTTCTGGCAAGGTCTTCGGCCGTGTCGTGGTGCTCGCAGCCACCGTAGTACCGCTTGCCCGGATAGCCCTCGGCGTACTTGTTCGTCATCCACGTTCCCATGGCGTGCATGACAGCCGGGCTGACGTGATTCTCAGATGCAATCAGTTCAAGGGTCTCGGCCTGCCGGGCGGCTTCCAATCGGAGAAGGGAAGCGACGTCTGGGTCCGCCTGCTCGAGCAGGGCGAGCAAGTCCAGCGAGACGGCGTCGAGCGGCGTGTTGTCAATGGTGCTCATGCGGGGAATCGTACGTTGAATCGCGGCGGCTGTATGGTTCCCCAATGCCACCGGCTCCCCTGCACATCGTGCTCTTGACGCCCGAGATCCCGAACAACACCGGCACGATCGGCAGGACCGCGGCCGCTACGGGATGTGTGCTCCACGTGGTCCATCCCATCGGCTTTGACATGTCCGAGAAGGCACGCCGCCGAGCAGGACTCGACTACTGGGAGACGGTCGACTGCAGGGAGCATGCCAACTGGGACGCGTTCCTGGCCACGCAGGCGCCGAAGCGGCTCTGGGTCATCACGGCCCGGGCCGACAGGGCCGCGTGGGAGGCGGATCTGCGGCCGGGTGACTATCTGCTCTTCGGGTGCGAGACTGGGGGTGTGCCTGAGTCGGTGCAGGCATGGGCCGTCGAGCGGTGGGGGCCGGGCTGTCGGATCGGCCTGCCCGTCCAGCCGCCGGCCCGGAGTCTCAATCTGGCGTGTGCGGTCACTGCGGTCGTCTACGAGGCTGTTCGCCAGGGCGGGATGGGGTCGCGGGCCGGCCCGACAGGCTCTACGGGCTCGCTATAGTGGGGCGTTCCGTCCCGGACAGCCAACCTCGGGACCGTCGGGAGCCAGAAGAGTCATGGGAAAGCACGGCACTGAACAGATTCGCAACGTCGCACTCACAGGGACCAGCGCGTCGGGAAAGACGACGCTCGGCGAGGCCATGCTGGTCTCCGCCGGAGTCATCGGGCGGGCTGGAACCGTCGAAGCGGGCAATACCGTGTCCGACTGGGACGAACTCGAACACCAGTTCGGGCACAGCATCGACGCGACGCTGCTCTCGCTTGAGCACGGCGACTGTCACTTCAATCTGATTGACACGCCCGGCCGCGGCGACTTCATTGGCAAGGCCATGAGCGTCCTGCCCGCTGTCGAGACCATGGTGCTGGTACTCGATCCGACAACGGGGCTGGACCCCGTGGCCCGTAGGCTCATGAAGACGGCGAAGGAGCGGAATCTCCCGCGCGCCATCATCATCAACAAGATTGATGCCGCGACCGATCTGAACGGATTCCTCAAGGGACTGCAGGAAACATTCGGGACCGAGTGCTGCCCCATCAACCTTCCGTGCGGCGGCGGCACGTCCATTGTCTCCTGCTTCCAGGAAGCTTCTGGAGAGTCCGACCTCGGAGACATTGCCGACTTCCACACGTCGCTGGTCGATCAGATCGTCGAGGTGGACGAAGAACTCATGGAGAAGTATCTCGAGGATGGCGAGGTCGCCCCCGAGCAGCTCCTGCAGCCGTTCCGGCGAGCCATGCGAGAAGGACACCTTGTTCCGGTCGGCTTCGCGTCTGCCCGCAACAACATCGGCGTGACCGAGTTGATGCATCAGATCGCCCGGCTGTTCCCCAACCCTGCCGAAGGCAACCCACGCCCGCTCCAGCGGGTCACGGACGATGGCCGCGAAGAGGTCGTCGCGCGTGTGGATGGGTCTGCTTCGCCCATCGGGCACTGCTTCAAGGTTGCCTCCGATCCGTTCGTCGGGAAGCTCTGTTTCTTCCGAGTCCATCAGGGGACGGTGGACAACAGCACCAATCCTCGTGTCGGTGACAGCAAGAAGGGTGTGCGGCTTGCCCACCTGTACCGGTACTGCGGAAAGAACCATGAAGAAGTGCACTCAGCGGTTCCCGGCGACATCGTGGCTGTCTCCAAGGTCGAGGAGATCGCCTATGACGACGTGCTTCACCTGGACGGAAGCGGCTGGATCGCGATGAAGTCGATCACGCTCCCGAAGCCCATGTTTGGTTTGGCCATCGAAACGACTACGAAGGGCGCCGAGGCCAAACTGGGCGACGCCTTGTCCCGAATGCGGGCCGAAGACCCAACATTCATAGTCGAGCGTAATGCCACAACCCACGAGTTGGTGGTTCGCGGAATTGGCGAGCTTCATCTCCGCGCCAAACTCCAGCTCCTGAAGGATCGGTATGGTGTCGAGGTCGCCACGCACCCGCCGAAGGTCGCCTACAAGGAGACGATCACCGGAAGGGCCGACGGGCACCATCGACACAAGAAGCAGTCTGGTGGGTCAGGCCAGTTTGGCGAGGTCTACCTGCGTGTGGAACCTGCCGCAGACGGCTCAGAGGACGTCGTTGGCGGATTGGAGTTCGTGGACGACACGTTCGGCGGATCGGTCCCCAAGCAGTTCCTGCCTGCCATCGAGAAGGGTGTCCGCCGAGTCATGTCGGAAGGTGCCATCGCGGGCTATCCGCTTCAGAACATCAAGGTGTCCGTGTACGACGGCAAACACCACCCTGTGGACTCGAAGGAAGTGGCGTTCGTGACGGCCGGCCGGCGGGCGTTCATCGACGCCATCCAGAAGGCGTCGCCAGTGCTGCTTGAGCCGTTCGTCAAACTTGAAGTGACGATCCCATCCAGTTACATCGGGGACATCTCGTCGGACTTGTCAGGCCGCCGCGGCCGGATTCAGGGCACCGACATGTTGCCCGGCGACCAGGCCATCGTGCAGGCCGAAGCGCCCTTGTCCGAGGTCATGACCTATGCCAACCAGCTCAAGTCCATAACAGGCGGTGCTGGCAGTTACGTCATGGAGTACTCCCACGACGAGAACACGCCGCCAAATGTGCAGGCTGCCGTCGTCGCAGCATTCAACCCCCGGGACGACGAGGACTGAACCTCGCTCGGGCGGGGCCGCCGGGCGGTACCCTGTGGCCATGCACGTGCGATCCTGTGATCAGGCGAAGGCGACCGAAGTCGTGGCTGACGGGGCCAGCGGCGTGGCCATGCAGATGATGGTCGGCCGCGAGGATGCCGCGCCGAACTTTGCGATGCGTCATTTCGTGGTCGCGTCGGGCGGGCACACCCCGCTGCACCAGCATCCCTGGGAACACGAGGTCTTTGTCGTCGAGGGCCGCCTTCGCGCGAAGTGCGGTGACGAGTCACGGACCATTTCGGCGGGCGACGCTGCATTGGTCCCTCCCGACACGCTGCATCAGTTCGTGAACGAGTCAGAATCCGTCGCGAGAATCCTGTGTCTGGTGCCCCTTGAGTCGGACTGCGGGCAGGATGTTCCGGGGAGTTGATGCAGTGAACCATGCCCACATGACGCCCTGGACCGCCGCCTGGAGTTCGCTCCTTCTCGCCGTGTCCATGGTGGTCGTGGTGGCGGGTGTGCTCTTTTCGGGCGAACCGTGGGGTGCGGCCATGATGATTGCCGGCGCCACGTCGGGCGCCTTGTGCGGCATCGGGCTCATTCTGCGGCAAGCGGTCATTGCGTTTCTGGGTTCGCTTGTGAGCGCGTGCGGCGGCATGGCGTTCGCGGCCTTGACCGAGCCGGCAGCGGCCTGGGCATCTCCAGCATTGACGGCAGGTCTCTTGGGTCTGGTGGGGCTCGGCCTGTTGGGGGCGACTCGCATGATTGCGACGGTTCAGGGTCGCGAGCGGACGCATCGAATCGCTTCAATTCTGCAGGACGTTCACGAAACGAGCATGCTCAGTGATCTGGCCAAGCGAATCCTCTATCGCGACCGGGAGATGGATCTCATCCGGAATGCCATCGAAGAGGACATCGAGCGAGGCGATTACAACTCAGGTCTCGTCCTCTGCAGTGATCTGGAGCGGCTCTTTGGGTACACAGACGCCGCCGAGCACCTCCGACAGCGCGTGCTTTTGGCGAGAAACAGCCAACTGGCGGCGCGAATTGCGGAGGAAGTGGCTGCGGTGACGGCGATGCTGGATGAGGGTCGCGTCGATGAGGCCGAGGCTGCCGGGAAGCGTTTACACCGCATGTATCCGGACACGCCCGGCATTCACGGATTGGAAGCTCGAGTTCGCGCGGCGCGATTGCAGGTACGACGTGACCTGCGGACCGCATTCCTCGAGGCGGCCGGTCGAGGGGACACCAGACTGGCCATGTCTCTTCTGCGGGAATTGGACCACCGCATGTCGCCGGAAGAGGCGACCGAGATCCAGTCGGTGGCCGAGGAGACGGTTTCGAGACACCGCGAAGCCTTGTCAGCTCGTTTCAAGATGGCGGTCAGTGATCACCGGTGGGCCGAAGCCGTGAAGGCTGGCGAGGAGATCGTTGAGGAGTTTCCCAACGATCGCATGGCGGCGGAAGTTCGGGAGATGCTCGAGCGTCTGAAGGTTCGTGCCTCGGCGTCGGAGGAAGACCTATGAGGTGGCACGGTCGCCTTGGAGCCTGGGTGGTGTTGCTTGGCCTGGCCGGCTGCGTCATGGAGGATCTTGACGACATCGGTCGAATGTTTGATGTTCCGACTCCGGGGCAAGCGGCGCGATGGGCGCTGGACCAGCACGATCCGGACCGCCGCCGCGAAGGTCTGGTGCTCTTGAGCACGGCGACGTTCGGTGGAGCCGAAGTCTACGTCTCGCTCTATCGCGATTATGTCGAGAATGACCCGAACCCGCTCGTGAAGGCGGCGGCCATCGCCGCCCTCGCGCGGCACGGCAAGCCTTCAGATGCCTTGCTGATTGCGCCCTGGGCAAAGCGGTCGGTCTCGGACAGCGTGACGGTGCGATGGGCAGCCGTCCAGGGACTGCAGCGGCTGCACCACAGAGATGTTGTACCGGTGCTCGTTGATGCGGCGCTGGACCTTGAAGAGCAGAGCGAGGTTCGGAGCGCCGCGTGCGTGGCAATGGGGCAGTATCCGGAGGACCGGGTAGCGCAGGCATTGATCGCGGTGCTGGATGCTCGAGAACTTGCGATCAACGCGGACGCGGCGGAGTCCTTGAGGATGCTCACCGGTCAGGAGTTCGGCATGGATATCACGGCGTGGCGAAACTGGTACGCCGCCGCCCGCAAGGAAGGCCATCCTTTCGCTCACGCCGGAGAGTATCGGTACCCGACCTACGATCGGGACACCGTCTGGTGGGAGCATGTCGCGTTCTGGTTGGACGAGCAGTATGAACCTTCGCTTCGGCCTGCTGGGCTGAGAGATTCCACCGAGCGGCGAACCTGGGACGACTTCGGGGGGATGGCGGCGGGAGGCCGGCGGGTCGGGGGAGATGGTTGAAGAGGGTGAGAGCGGCGACGGCGGCGAGTCCGAGGAAGGACGAATTCAATCCGGTGCGTTGGTCGGACGGTCGCTGTTGGG
>CAZSSV010000178.1:0-5476 GCA_964609425.1 uncultured Isosphaeraceae bacterium
GTGTGGGTCACCGCGGCCGTGATCCCTGTGGCGTTCTCGATGCTGGTGATGAGCGACAGCAGCGTGGTGGCCACACCGGTTCCCACGTTGACCGCCCCGCCTGTCGGCGTGGCAGCCGCCCGGCACATGGCTTCGACCGCCAGTCCCACCGGAACGAGATCGCGGGTCTGCAGCCCATCACCATGGACCTGAAGCGGTCTGCCTGCGAGCACGGCCTCGGTGAAGATCGGGGCGACGGCCGCGTAGTCCACGTCCGGCCGCTGCCCTGGGCCAAGCACATTGAAAAGTCGCAGGCAGGTCGCCCGTCCCCCAACGGCGGCCAGTACCGCCTGCTCTGCCTCGGCCTTGCTGGCTCCATAGTGTGATCCAGGGGCGATCGGGTCGGTTTCGGCGCACGGGGGCGTGTTCTGGGGTCCGTACACAGCACAACTGCTTGCCAGTACGAAGGTTGCGTTCTCTTGGGCGGCCAGTTTCGCCAGCAGGAGGCTTCCGCCCACATTGACGCGGCGGCACCGGTCGGGGTCGTGCTCGCACTCGGGCACCGCAACCAGGGCGGCCAGGTGCAGGACGGCGTCGGCGCCGTCGATGGCCCCCGCGGCCGCTTCGGGGTCGCAGACCGAGCCGACGTGGAGTGAGGCTTCGGCGGGAACGGCGGTTCGATCACCGGAGGACAGATCGTCCAGCACCCGCACCCGAGCGCCCCGGTCGAGCAGACTGCGGGTCACGTGGCGGCCAATGAACCCGGCGCCGCCGGTCACCAGAACGGTCTGATCTGTCCAGTCTGCGGCCTGATGAGGCATGCCGGGATGCTACGCGGTCCGCGGCACACGGTCGAACCCGCACCCAGCGCGTGCGGTAGCCTGCGCGACGTGGAACTGAGTCTGCACAACACGCTGAGCGGCCGCAAGGAGCCATTTGCTCCGATCGACCCTGCGGGCCGGCTGGTCACCTTCTACTCATGTGGACCGACGGTGTATGACTACGCCCACATCGGCAACTTCCGCTCGTTCCTCAACGCAGACGTGCTTCGGCGGACGTTGGAGTTGATTGGGTACGACGTGAAGCACGTGATGAACATCACCGACGTCGGACACATGACGGACGATGCCGTCGCAGACGGAGGTGGCGAGGACAAGATGGAGGTCGCCGCCAGGAGGCTTGCCGGCGCGAAGAAGTCCGGCGCCTTGCCGCCGGGAATCGACATTGATCCGTCCGACCCGATGGCGATCGCGGATTTCTACGCCGATGCCTTCCTTTGTGATGCCCGCATGCTCGGGCTCGGCGTGGCGGCGCAGGCGACGGCGCATCCTGAGCGTCTTCCGAGGCCGAGCCGCTATGTGGACGGCATGATCGAGATGGTGCAGTCGCTCATCAGTCGCGGGCATGCGTATGTTGCCGACGATGGGGCGGTGTATTTCGATGTGGCGTCCTGGCCCGACTATGGCGAGTTGTCCGGCAACACCATCGGTGCGCTTCGCAGCGGCGAGGGCGGTCGTGTGGACATGGCGACGCAGTCGGTCAAGAAACACCCCGCAGATTTCATGCTCTGGAAGCCGGATCAAACGCACCTGATGCGTTGGCCGAGTCCTTGGGGAGAGGGCTATCCGGGGTGGCATCTGGAGTGCTCGGTGATGGCCAGGGGTCTGCTTGGCGACGAAATCGACATTCACAGCGGCGGCGAGGACAACATTTTTCCCCACCATGAGTGCGAGATTGCGCAGTCGCGCGGTACGACGGGGTGCGATCGGTTTGCGCGGTACTGGTTTCATACACGTCATCTGATGGTTGATGGCGGCAAGATGAGCAAGTCCAGTGGCACGTTCTTCACGATTCGAGACTTGCTCGGGCGTGGTGCATCGCCAGCTGCGATTCGTCTGGAACTCGTCCGGACGCACTATCGAGTGAACGCGAACTTCACCCTGCAGGGACTGCGCGACGCGCAGCGGCAGATTGAGCGATGGGATCGGGTTCGTTCATGGCTGGGGGCACATGCACATGTGCCGCGTACCGGGGAGGGGCCGATTGCCGCTTCGCTCCCCCAATTCACTGCGGCACTGTGTGACGACTTGAACGTCGCCGGCGCCATTGGCATTCTCAACACGGCGATTGGCGCACTCTCGGTCGAGTCGCCGCCGGAACCGGGCGCGGGGCCTCAGACGTGGAACGACGAACTTGCAGCCCTGCACGACATGGACTCAGTACTTGGCGTATTGGACCTCGATGTTCAACCTCCGAAAGGAGACGACGTTGACGAGGAGCGTATTGCCGAGTTGATCGCCGCCCGCGATGAGGCGCGCGGGTCCAGGGACTGGTCGCGAGCGGACGAATTGCGAGATGAACTTCTGGAGATGGGCATCGCCATCAAGGACGGGGCCGGCGGGACACGTTGGGAGCGCGTTGTTCAATGACCGATCGACCGGCCGTCGTCGGCCTCGCCGGAGGGATCGGTTCTGGCAAGAGCTTGCTCGCTTCTGCCATGGAGTCCCTGGGCTGCATTGTCGTGGATGCCGACGCGGTAGCGCACGAGGTTCTGGACAGGCCTGAGGTTCGAGAGACGCTTGTTGGGTGGTGGGGGCGCGATGTCGTCGGAGCTGACGGCGCCGTGGACCGGCACGCCATTGCGAAGATCGTGTTCGCTGACGAGCATGAGCGGCTGCGTCTGGAGTCGGTGATTCACCCACTGGTCAAAGAGGCGTGCCGTGGCCGTATCGGCCGGGCTGAGCCAGCCAGTGGGCTGGTCATCCTCGATGCCCCACTGCTCTTTGAGGCGGGGCTGGACGCCTGGTGTGATGTCGTCATTTTCGTGGATTCGCCCGAGTCTGCGATGCGGGCGCGAACCGCGGCGAATCGCGGTTGGAGTGCGGACGAATACCACGCTCGATCACAAGTTCAGATGCCCCTTGACGCGAAGCGTTCAAGATCCGATCATGTGGTTGTCAACGCGGAGGATCCAGCCGCGCTTCGGCGGCAGGCCGCCGGCCTTCTGGATCGACTCAAACCGCGTACAGACTGACCCGTTGAATCACCGGTCTCTCCTCCACGTGCTGTGGTCGCCGTTGATTCGGCTCATCCCCGATGTTCACGTCGCGGACCTTCCCGCCCAGACCGAGGTTTTCGTTTCATGTCCACTACGACCACGCCCACTCCCTCGAAAGCTCCCGACCGCGCCACGAGCGAACAACGCTCAGACGGCGGGGACGACCGTAAGCAGCAACAGGGCAAACAACGCTCGTCAAGGAAGCAGCAGATGGCGAAGAAACGCCGGCGTCGAAAGAAGTCCTCCGGGTCGGCACCAGCGGTGCCGGTGGTCATGCTCGAGCCGGGTTCCGTTCCGTCCGACGAACAGCTGGCCGAGGAAGCGCGCGAACTCGAAGCGTCGCTTGATGCCAAGGCTCGGGCCAAGTTCGACAAGGCCAAGAAGGATGGCCTGGACCATGCGGTGCTGCAGAAGATGTCCGCTTCCGAGCTGATCAAGGCCGCCGAGAAGGACGGCATCGAGCATGCAGCGACGATGCCCAAGCAGCAGCTGGTCTTTGAGATTCTTCGTGTCCGTGCGGCCAAAGCCGGACTCATGATCGGCGAGGGCACGCTGGAAGTGTCGGCCGACGGCTACGGGTTCCTGCGAAGCCCGGAATACTCGTATCTGCCGTCGCCGGATGACGTCTATGTGAGCCCGGCGCAGATCAAGCGGTTTGGCCTTCGCCGCGGGCAGATCGTCAGCGGCCTCATCAGGCCTCCAAAGGAAGCAGAGAAGTACTTTGCCATGCTGCGGGTTGAGTCGGTCAATGGGACCGATCCGGCCGAGGCGTCGCACCTGCCGACCTTTGAGAATCTGACGCCGCTGCACCCCGAAGAGCGCATCACGCTGGAGACCGACCCTGAGGGTGTTGAGACGCGCGTCATCGACCTCGTGTCTCCGCTCGGCTTTGGCCAGCGTGGATTGATCGTGGCGCCTCCCCGTACCGGCAAGACGGTGCTGTTGCAGAAGATCACCAAGGCGATTGCAACCAATCATCCTGATGCGCACGTCATTGTGTTGCTCGTTGACGAGCGACCAGAGGAAGTCACCGACTTCAAGCGCAATACGGCGGAGTCGGTCGAGGTCGTTGCGAGCACATTCGACGAGCACGCGACCAGACACATCCAAGTGGCGGAGATTGTCATGGAGAAGGCTCGCCGCATGGTTGAGGCCGGCGGCAAGGTCGTTGTGCTGCTCGACTCCATCACCAGGCTCGCGCGCGGCTACAACAACGCCGCTTCAGGGTCGGGCAAGATCGGCACAGGTGGTGTCGACAACGCGGCGCTCATCAAGCCGAAGAAGTTCTTCGGATCGGCACGAAACATTGAGGACGGCGGCTCGCTGACCATCATCGCCACCGCGCTTGTGGATACCGGGTCGAAGGCCGACGAAGTCATTTTCGAAGAGTTCAAGGGCACGGGCAACAGCGAACTGCACCTGACACGCAAGCTGGTTGAAAAACGCATTTGGCCTGCGATTGACATTCCCGCATCCGGGACCCGGCGTGAAGAGTTGCTGCTCGACGAGAAGGAGCTTGACCTGGTGTCACGGCTGCGGAAGGTCGTCTCGGACATGAGTGTCGTCGAGGCCATGGAACTTCTTCGCAGCAGGCTGGCAAAGACCAAGTCCAACGCCGAGTTCCTGATGACGATGAATCTGGGTTGACCACGTCGAGCGTGCATCCAGCCAGCCATTCCCGTCGTATCCTGAGGATCGGGCCATGCCCAGGAGGTCGGCACGTGTCGCGCCAGAGCGTTCATTCACACCTGTATGCACCCGGCATTCACCGCGGAATCACGCTGGTGGAGATTCTGGTGGTCATTTCGATCATCGGCATCCTGCTCGGGCTGACCACCGTGGCCATGATGGGGGGAAAAGACAGCGAGGTGATGATGAAGTCTCGCAATCATCTGCGACAGATCGCCCAGTGGATGGACCAGTATTCGTCTTCCAACCGTGACACCGTGGTCCCATCACGATTCAACTACCTCGATGAAGACGGCATCGACACGGATGGCGATGGTCTCATTGACGCGCCTGACGTCAATCGGGTGGGTGGGGCCAGGTTTTTCACCTCCACCGGGTCGGGTGACGACTGGCTCTCGCCGCCCACGGCCAACCCATTCCGGACGACCGGCGATGTGCGGATCGATGGCCTGGCCCAGGGCTCCTGGGCCGACATCCTCTGGGTGGACGCCAACATCGGCTCCAGCGTCAATTTCAAGTCGTTCCCCGTGATCGGAGCCGGGTCGGATGATGTGTATGGCGGATATGGGGCCGACAGTGTGGCCGCCCCGGGCTGGTGGCTCTACTCCCAAGAAGGCAATCGCTTTGCAAACCCACTACGGTCAGCGGGCGTGAACACTGCGGACTATCCAAAAATCGACGCAGATGGCGTTGAGTTCATGCCATTTCACGGCAATAGGGGATTGTCGGACAGTAGCGACGACCCTGAGG
>CAZSSV010000179.1:0-5429 GCA_964609425.1 uncultured Isosphaeraceae bacterium
CCCGTAGGAATCAGCAGTTCGGGGGACTCGGGAGCCTCGTACGGATCGTCGATGCCGGTGAAGCCTTTGATCTCGCCGGCACGCGCTTTCTTGTAGAGCCCCTTGGGGTCGCGCTCTTCGGCAACATCCAGCGGAACTTCCACATAGCACTCGACGAAGGGAAGCCCGGCCTCTTCGTGGAGCGCGCGGGCCGCGTCTCGATCGGCCTTGTACGGACTGATAAAGGATGCGAGCGTGATGACGCCGGCGTCGGCGAAGAGCTTGCACACCTCACCGATGCGGCGGATGTTCTCGGTGCGATCCTCTGCGGAGAAACCGAGGTTCTTGTTGAGCCCGAAGCGAATGTTGTCGCCGTCAAGGCGATACACCGGACGTCCCTGCTGGCACAGCACCTGCTCGACCGCAACAGCAATCGTGCTCTTGCCGCTTGCCGAGAGACCTGTGAACCAGATGGTTCCGCCAGTTTGCTTCATGCAGCCCTTCCGCTCGTCGCGGGTGACGGTGCCGTCGTGCCAATGGACATTTGTTGCGACCTGTTCGGCCATGGGGGTGTACTCCGTATGAATCTTGGGAAGAGTGATCAGCTTGCGACGGGCTCTGCGGCGGTGGCCCACTCGATCAGGACATCGGCCACCTCGGGGCGGCTGAACTCGGCCGGCGGCCGCTCACCCTGATCGAGCAGCTCTCGCACCTTGGTGCCGCTGAGGAAAACCTGGTCGCCCTTGATCTTGGGGAACGTCTTGGCAGACACCATGCCCTGCGCCTTGTGGCTCCAGGCAGCGTGCTCGAACTTGAGCGGCGTAACGGCCAGATCGCCCTCGTTCATGTCGTTGAAGATCTCCTGGGCGTCGTAGGTGCCGTAGTAGTCGCCGACACCGGCGTGGTCCCGACCGACGATGAAGTGCGAAACGCCGTAGTTCTGGCGAACGAGGGCGTGCAGGACGGCTTCGCGCGGGCCGGCATATCGCATGGCGGCGGGCATGACGCTGAGCATCGTGTACTCGGGAACGAAGTAGTTCTCGATGATGGTCTCATAGCACTTCATGCGGACGTCGGCGGGAATGTCGCCGGGTTTGGTCTCGCCGACGAGCGGATGAATGAGCAGGCCGTCGCAGATCTCCGTCGCACACTTGCACAGATACTCGTGAGCGCGGTGGATGGGGTTGCGCGTCTGGAACGCGGCGACCGTCGACCACCCCTTCTCCTCGAACGCTGCCCGCGTCTGAGCGGGAGTCAACCGGTGCTCCGTGAACTGTTCTCCAGGCTCATGCTCAGGTGTGACTGTGATCACGTGGATGTCTCCACCGACCAGCCAATCGCCCTCGTCCAGAATGGCCTTGACGCCTGGGTGGGCTTCGTCGGTCGTGCGGAAGACGCCCGGCATTTCGATGTCGCGGTTGTGGCCGTAGATCTCCGCCACGTCCATGACGGCCATGAGCGTCCCATCACTGTGGTACAGCGCGGCACGTCCGCCCTCGCTCAGCGTGCCCTTGACGTCATCGCACACAGCGAGGGTCACGGGGATCGGGAAGACGGTGCCGTTGGCCAGCCGCATGTCATTGCAGATCGACTCAAAGTCGGCCTTGCCAACGAAGCCGGTCAGCGGGCTGAAGGCGCCGATCGCAATCATCTCGAGATCGCAGGCCTGCTTGGCGGAAAGTTCAATCTTCGGCAGTCCGGCGGCCTCCTCACGGAGCGTCGCGGCATCAGCGTCGGAAACGATTCGATTGACGAGGGTCCCGCCATGCGGGGGAACGAGCGATCCTGCGGACATGGTTGACTCCAAAAATCGGGGGGAAAAGGGCGATCGTAGAGACAACGGCGAGCACATGGGCGAACACCTTCGCGTAAAGCGTGAAAAATGTCACCGAGGGCCTCGCATGGGGCCCTCAGCGGGGGTCCACACAACGGGCCAGCACCGATGCTTTCCTGCCGAAAGCCTTACTGCGGGCGTCGAGGTCGACCGTCGCCGCGCGGCCCTCGCCGCCCCTTGCGGTCTTTCACCCTTGCCTTGGCAGCGGCGATCGCGGCTGGGTCCGCGAGCGCCGCGCGGAAGTCCTCCTGCTGCTTGGAGGTCAGCGCGGCCCACAGCCCATCCTGTACCTCGCCAATCCGGCTGGCCATGGCCTCTCTGCCTGCCCGGGCGGCCTTCCGGCTTGCATCGCGATCTGACGGTGTCCCGTCACGCTTCCCACGTGCCTGCTTTCGCAGCGAAGCCATCTCCTGCTGCAGCGACTTGATCTGCGCCTCCGCATCGTGCCGCTGGTCGGGCGTGAGCTCCAGTGAAAGGTAGACCGCCGCCCAGGTTCTCGGATCGACCATCGACGACTCCGCCCCCTTGGCAGCCTTGATCAAGTCTGCCTTCGTGCCGCCCTGCTCAATCCACATCCGAATCACTTCAATCTGAGCATCGGCAAGCGGACCGTCTTCCGGAGGCATCGCATCTTCGTGCCCCTCGGGAAGCGACACGCGCGTGAGCAATTCACTCTGGTCGGGCTTGCCCGGAATGACCACCCAATCTCGGCTGTCGCCTTCAAACATCGCCTCCACAGGAACGACACGGATGCCGGCCTTCTGCTTGTCGGGCCCATGACAACTGCCACATCGGGCCTGGAGAATCATCTGGACGCTGGCGGGCTGCATCGCACCACCGAGACCACTCCGCATGCCGGGACGCTGCGCATCTCGCGTCGTCGTGGTGACATCCGGGCCGGCAAGTGGCGACCCGTCCCCCTGCTGCCCGCCGCCGGACCGCGCCACACTCGCCGGGTCCGTCGGGTCGGCGGACCCCTGCGTTGGTGCCTCGAGCATCAGGGCCGCCGCACACACGAATCCGAGGCTGAGCGTCATCGACATGATCCATGGTCTCCCTGGCCCCAAGCGGCCCGATACCATCGTACGACTCGGGATGACGCAGCATCCCCAACAGGAGCCCGCCCATGCCACTTCAGGAGTCAGACGTTTTCGAGGCGATCCGCGGCGTCGAGGATCCAGACCTCAAGAAGGATCTGGTGAGCCTTGGCATGGTTCAACAGGTGGCCATCGACGGCGATCACATTACGGCCACCATCGAGCTCGCAACGCCGGCGTACCCCATGAAGAACCGCATTGAAGCAGAGGTCTCCGCAGCAATCAACGCAGTGGCCCAGGCCAGAAACCTGCCTCAACAGACGGTCGATGTCGTGTTGACAACCGCCTCACACGATCAGACGCGGGATGTCCTCCCCGGCGTACGCAACATCATTGCCGTCGGCGCGGGCAAGGGAGGCGTCGGCAAGTCGACCATCTCCACACTGTTGGCAATCGGTCTCAGTCGGCTGGGCGCCTCGTGCGGCCTGCTCGATGGTGACATTTACGGTCCCTCACTGGGAACCATGCTCGGCCTGGACGACCTTGACGCCATGGCCACCGGAAACACCCTGGTTCCGTTTGACGTCCACGGAATCAAGTCCATGACCATCGGCAAACTGGTCGATCCCGACAAACCGATGATCTGGCGCGGCCCCATGGCGCACAAGGCGTTCTCACAACTCCTGCTTCAGACGGATTGGGGCACGCTCGACTACCTCATCGTCGATCTCCCCCCGGGCACTGGCGATGTCCCGCTTTCACTGGCACAGGCATTGCCACTTTCGGGCGCGGTCATCGTCGGCACGCCACAGCGCGTCGCACTCGACGATGCCAGGCGTGCCGTACGCATGTTCGGCGAGCTTGGCGTGCCGATTCTCGGTCTGGTCGAGAACATGAGCTGGTTCATCGCCGACGATGGACGTGAGTACGACCTCTTTGGTCGGGGCGGCGGCGAAGCCATGGCGTCCGAGATGGAGCTGCCCTTCCTCGGCCCAGTTCCGATGCACATCGACATGCGCAAGCACGCAGATGCAGGTACACCACTGGCCAGTTTCGAGATTCGCGACGAGATCACACGGGCCATCGAACACATGTGCGGCCAACTTGCGAGGCGTGTGTCGATGGCAGCAGCGGAGTCACCGACGCAGCCGACAATCAGTGTGAAGTGAGAACCACGGTCACCCCACCATGACCATGAGCAGCACCATGACGATGCCATTCGACACGCCGTGCATCACCATTGGCGCGATCAGGCTTCCTCGCCACTCTCTGGCCAGGCAGAAGGCGACGGCAAGCCCCATGAGTGCTGGCACCGCCAGAACGCCCTGCGGATGAATCACTGCAAAGACCAGAGAGGTCACGCCGGCCGCAATCGTCACGCTCAGCCACACGCGGGCCGTACGGGTCGCTGATCGCAGTTGTCGATACAGCACGCCTCGAAACATCGTTTCCTCGACAATGGGTGCCGCGACACTGGCAACAAGCAGAACCTGAAGGCGAGCAGGCAACCCTCCGGCCGCCAGTTCGTCGACGATCGGGTGCGCCGCGGCGCCAGCCCCCTGCTCGGGAGCGGCCAGGAGAATCAGAATCATCGAGATGCCCAAGCCAACGGCTGCGATCGGAATGGCACCGGCATACCCGAGGAGGCCGCAACCGAACTCGTGAAGTGGGCTGGTTCCGCTGGTCCACCCAATGTCCTGCCTGACGCGGGTCCACGGGATGCCCCGAAGGACGGGCCAGCCAAGCGCAGCGAGACTCAGGAAGAAGGCAACGAAAGTCAGGGCCATGCCGCTCCCCGCAGGAAGCCACCTCGCCACGACCGCAGCCGCGACCATGACGATTTGAAACAGCACCAGCCAGACAGCAAACGTCTCCGCGTAGACCCCATCGTGTCGGCTCGCCGGCGAGATTCGCAGCGGCAGGCGGCCACTGAATGCCTGAACCGCGCCGACCGTGAGAAGTACCAGTCCAAGGACTCCCAGTCCGAGGATCACCATCATCGCCAACATGAGTCCGACCATCATGGCTGCAGCCCGCTCGAAGGCCGGAGCGACCCGGGCCGCTCGCACCTGCTCGTCCCCCGGCGAAGCCGCGACGGCCAGCCACCCGAACCACCCGAGCGAGGACTCGACGCGACCGGCCACGGCTTCGCTGGCATCACCTGCAAACAGGCGGCCGAGGTCGTCAATCGCAGAGGCCTCGGCCTCGGTCGGCGCGCGCTGTGTCGCGACCTTCCAGCCGAGCTCGGCCTCGGTCGGCTGCAGATCAGCCTCCACAAAGCCATGCTGTACGGACCGAACGACGCTCAGCCCCTCCTCGGGGCCCTGCAGCGCGGCCGCGACCGCCGCCAGCCGCAGCGCGTCGCCGGGCGAGGCGCGATCCAGGGCAATCTGGAGGGCGGTGGGCCCCGACCCTGGGGCCAGGGCCTCCTGCGCCAGCACCAGCCGGGCCTCGATCTCCAGGAGGGCGCCGCCGCCTCCACCCGTTGCCGGCGCCCCCTTGCCCCATGCTGCCATCACCATGAGCCCTGCCGCCAACGCGGCGATCACCGCCCAAGCGATTGCTGGATAGCCGCGGAT
>CAZSSV010000180.1:0-5370 GCA_964609425.1 uncultured Isosphaeraceae bacterium
GATGCACGGCTTCGATCAGCTCATCCTGGCCAACCTTGAGTGGGCGGGCGGCCCGAACGGCGGCATGGGGGCGGGCGGCCTCGCACCCCAGTTCTGGAGTGACGGAAGCTACGGGGCCGAATCCGGCGAACCCGGCGAACCAGGAAAGGGCGGCGGCGGCGGCGATTCGGACACCGATGTCGACGATGTGCTGTTGCTGATTGCGTTGCTTGGCGAGTGTCCGTGAGGCTGAGCGGAATCAGCGGTCTGTGTCGGGCGGTGCGCCATGCACGGTCAGGCGAGTCGGGTGCCCATACCAGGCATTGACCTTGGCGTCGCCGTACTTTTCGCGCAGGACGTTGGTGACATCTTCCATCGTCGCGTCGGCCGGTACCCACCCGTCGAAGACGTCGGGAAAGTCGTGATGGCAGTTGTCGCACTTGGTGTCGCTTCGGAATCGGATCGGACACCAGAATGACTCGACGTTGCGAAGCATCTCGGACCCGAGCGACCAGACGCCGGTCATCCAGTCGCAGTACAGGCACCAGATGAGATCGTGGCCAACCAGATTCTTGAACTTGTGCCGCGAGACGCGGACCCACTCTCCCTGGTTGTAGCGGGGGAAGCGAATGAGCCAGACGAGGAAGGGGTACACGAAGATCTCCGCCATGCGAATGATCCAAAACATCGGAACGACGATCGCGGTCACCCACACGGCCAGAAAGTTTCTCCACGTTCCAACGAGGCCGTTGAGGACGGTGACGATGCGCGGGCCTTTGCGAGCGCTGGGATGTGCGAGGCCGTGGGCGAGCGTCCACAGCATGACGGTCAAGACTTGGGCGACGACCGCAGCGCCGAGCCCGAGCCATCCGGCGACGATCGGACCGATGATGAGCGGCGCTGCCGTGAAGTAGGTGATCAGCATGTCGAGGCCGGGTGCCTTGCTCAGCCAGGTTGACACCGCGCGACCGGGCCGTCCGAGTCTTGGGATCAGGTGGAGGCACGCCGCGGCTCCGAGCAGGGCGGCGAGCATGATCAGCGAGATCTCAACGAAGAACGGCATGGCATACTCCGGTTGCAGGGGAAGGTTGGGCCAGGTGCGAGGTGCAGGCCGGTACCATCGCAGGCTTCCGTGACCGCTGCCGACCCCCATCCCGATCTTCCTTTCGAGTGGACGGCGCACCCCGTCCGGGAGAAGCCCCGCCGCGGTGTGCTCGCGGCGGCGCTCATTGTGTTCTGCGGGGTGCTTGTGGCGATGATCGTGGCCGATCCAATGCTGGGGCCGCTTGCTGCCGGGGGGTCGATCCTCTTTCTCTTTCTGACGCTCAATCGCTTCTTTCTGCCGACGCGGTACCGCATCGACGAGCAGGGCGTTTCGGCCCGGTTTCCCCTGGGCGGGCGGGCATTGGCCTGGTCAGAGATTCGCCGCTTTCCCCATGACCGGGAGGGTGGCTACGTCTCCCCCCGCGACCGCGGCGGCGCTCTCGATACCAGGGGCATCAGCCTCCTCTTCGCCGGCCGCGGTGCCGCCATCATCGCCCTCATCGAATCCCACCGCCCAGCCCCCTGACCGCCGGTCACTTTATCTCGTTGTCTCACAACGACTTATGAAATCGCAGTTTTGTAAGGCACTGTCAACAAAGGAGATAAAGTGTCCGGGGGTTGCAAGCCCCTCGGCGGCCCACCACAGCCGTCAGCGGCTACGATGGGCGGTCTCACGCATGGTGACCGCCGGTCACTTTATGTTGTTGAGTAACAGCCACTTATGATCTGCCGGTTTGTGTAAGTGGCTGCAGGGCAATGAGATAAAGTGACCGGCGGTCAGGTGTGTGATGGGCTTTCGTGAAGCGTGGAGGAATGCGTTTGCCGTGGAGAAGCCGGGGCCGGCGGAGCCGACGCCGCGGCAGGGTGAACTGGTCGACACCGTGTGCAAGGCGGTGGTTCGCCGCGGCATGGTCACGCCCGCGCTCATGACGCTTGAAATGTGCCGCCCACTCAACTTTGTGGCCGCCCAGGCCATGCACTTCTTTCGCCCCATCGTGTCCGTGCTTCTGGAAGGTCCGTCCATGGCGGAATTCGACGCCTTTCTTGAGCAGCGGGGGTCGGTCGAGTACCTTTGCCGCCGCTTGGAGCATTGGAATCGTCTTGGTCCCGATGCGGAAGACCCCGCGAGCACCACCGCGGACGATCCAGAAGGAGCCTCACACGCCCCGTCCGCAGTTGCGGCCGATGGCGACGGACCATCCGATGTCTGATATGCCCGCACTCGATCCTGAACAGATCAAAGTCATTCTTGCCACGGATTGTGGCAGTACGACGACCAAGGCCATCCTCATCCAGTTTGTCGACGGCAGCTACCGTCAAACCCATCGCGGCGAGGCGCCCACGACGGTTGAGAAGCCGTTTGCTGACGTCACAATGGGTGTGGTCAACAGCGTGACCGAAATCGGTGAACTCGCCGGACGTCGCCTGGTCGGTGATGACGGGCGGATCATTTCGCCGGCGACCGACACCGAGGGATGTGACATTTATATCTCCACATCGTCGGCAGGTGGCGGCCTGCAGATGATGGTCGCTGGTGTGATTGCAGAGATGACCGCGGCCAGCGCGAAGCGTGCCGCGCTCGGCGCAGGATCCATCGTGATGGATGTCATCGCAGCCAACGACGGCCGACGTCCCCACGACCAGATTCAACGCATCCGCGATCTCCGTCCCGACATGATCCTGATTTCGGGCGGCACCGACGGCGGAACGACAGACAAAGTCGTTCAGATCGCTGAACTCGTCGCGCCCGCCAAACCGCAACCGCGTTTCGGCAGTGACTATGAGATGCCGATCATCTACGCCGGCAACAAGGACGCCC
This sequence comes from uncultured Isosphaeraceae bacterium, assembly GCA_964609425.1. GTDB lineage: Bacteria > Planctomycetota > Phycisphaerae > Phycisphaerales > SM1A02 > UBA12567. Next base: position 2,843 of record CAZSSV010000180.1, read on the forward strand.
GGGATCCGATCTCGGCAGTCTTCGCTGAAGGGGGCTTTGACCTGCAGATCGTCGATAACCTCCGCCCCGTGCTTGAGCGGGAGAACCTCGGCCCGGCGCGCGGCAAGATTCATGACATCTTCCTCGAGCACGTCATGGCGCAGGCCCCCGGCTACGACAAGCTCATGGGCTGGACCGGCGCGCCGATCATGCCCGCGCCCGGCGCGGTGGGGGACATCCTCCAGACCGTCGCCCGGTTGCAGGGCATCAACGTTGTCGGCGTCGATATTGGCGGCGCTACGACCGATGTCTTCAGCGTCTTCGATGAGACATTCAATCGCACGGTCAGCGCCAATCTGGGCATGTCGTACTCGATCTCGAACGTCTGCGCCGAAGCGACGATGCCCAACGTACTGCGTTGGGTTCCGTTTGATATGGACGAGCGGGAACTTCGAAACCACGTCAAGAACAAGATGATTCGACCAACCACCATCCCGCAGACCCGCGAAGCGCTCATGTTTGAGCAGGCGGTCGCACGGGAAGCACTCCGGCTCGCTTACAAGCAGCACAAGGAGTTTGCCACCACGCTCAAGGGCGTGCAGCAGCAGCGGACGGTGGGCGACACGTTCAGCCAAGAAACGGGCGGGATGACCATCGTCGACAATATGAAACTCGACCTGCTGGTTGCATCGGGTGGCGTGCTCAGCCACGCGCCTCGCATGCACCAGACCGCGATGCTTCTAATCGACGCCTTCGAACCGGAAGGCGTCACGATGCTCGCGAAGGACTCGATCTTCATGATGCCACACCTCGGCGTGCTTGCGAGTGTGCATCCACAGGCCGCCGAGCAGGTGTTTGAGCGTGACTGTCTGATCTATCTGGGCACGTGTGTGTGCGCCAAGGGCACCCCCAAGCCGGGCAAGATGTGCTTCGGGTACGAACTCAGTGGCGATCTCTCCGAGTCAGGCGAGATGCTCGGTGGCGACATGAAGCTCATCGAGATGGGCATGGATGCGCGAGCGACCATCACGCTCACACCGGCCCGCGGGATCGATCTCGGCGGCGGACCTGGCAAGCGGGTCGCGCGGGAAGTTCGCGGTGGCACGGTCGGTCTCATCCTTGATGGTCGAGGTCGGTCGCTCTCGTTGCCCGAAGACCGTGCCTCCTGTCAGGCAACCGTGCAGGGCTGGCTGGACTCACTCGATGTGTACGCCGAAGAGAAGGAGCCCGTCGCCGTCTGAACGGCGCGGAGCATGCACATGGCCAAGGCCTATACCCCAGGGTTGCTCGTCACCCGGCACAAGAAGCATCGCTGCATGCGGCGGCTTCCGATTGCTGGTGACGTGAAGGTCACTGTGGGTGACACGGTTTCCGCTGATGACATCGTCGCGGAGACGGCGCTTCCGGGCGACGTCAATCCCATCAACCTCTCCAATCAGATGTCGCTGCCGCCCAAGGATGTCGTCGGCTGCATGCTCAAGCGTGAAGGCGATTCAATCGCGAAGGACGAGCCTCTCGCGCAGTCCAAGGGACTGTTTGGCATGTTCAAGAACACCATTTGCAGCCGCTACGACGGCACCGTGGAGACGGTGTCGCCGGTGACCGGCCAGGTCATCATTCGAGGTGCGCCGCTGCCGGTGCAGGTTCGGGCATACATGGGCGGCACGGTGGTCGCGGTCCGAGCGAACGAGGGCTGCGAGATTGAGGCCGACGTGGCCTTCGTGCAGGGCATTTTCGGGGTCGGGGGAGAGACACACGGCCGCATCGCCATGGCATGCGACTCACATGAGCAGGAACTCACCCCCGAACGCATTTCGGACGACATGAAGGGCGCCGTCGTCATTGGCGGCGGTCGCATGAGCGAGGCCGCCATCAAGCGGGCGCAAGACGTGGGCGCCGCAGCGATCATTTCGGGCGGTATTGATGACCAGGATCTCAAGGTTCTCCTGGGCTACGACCTGGGCGTCGCGATCACCGGCCGGGAGGACATTGGAATCACGGTGATCGTCACGGAAGGCTTCGGTGAGATTGCCATGGCCGAACGGACGTTCGACATGTTGAAGGCGCATACCGGGGACGACACATCGGTCAATGGAGCTACGCAGATTCGTGCTGGCGTCATGCGGCCGGAGATCATCATTCCCCTTTCGAGCGTGCCGGCCGAGGAATCCGACCACCGCTTTGAGGAAGGGCAACTGGAGATCGGCCGCACGCTGCGCGTCATCCGAGACCCATGGTTCGGGATGATCGGCGAAGTGTCGGGGCTGCCTTCGGAGCCGCATGTGCTCGGTTCAGGGTCCAAGGCCCGCGTGCTGGAGGTGAAGTTCCCCTCCGGTGAAACGGCCATCGTGCCACGCGCCAATGTGGAACTCATCGAGGAGTGAGCGGCATGAGAAACGCCGTGATCATGATGCTTGCCATGCTGATGGCCTGGGTGACGCCGTCGTTCGGTGCCGCGGTCACGCTGGCGCCGCCGACCGATGTCATGGTCGAGGATGTTCCCAACGACGTCGGCACGCAGATTCTGGTGACCTGGACCGCCTCACCGG
>CAZSSV010000181.1:0-5366 GCA_964609425.1 uncultured Isosphaeraceae bacterium
GCCGTAGGGGAACCTGCGGCTGGATCACCTCCTTTCTAAGGGATATCCTTAGACCCGGATGGCAACGTGATCGTCCATCACTTGTGATGGACACAACCCACGTTGTCGCAGGGAGACCTGCACCGGGTAGTCAGGACAACCTCGTCCATCGAGCAGAGGGCTTCGGCCTGAAGCGGTGGACACCTGTGCCGCGAGGCGCAGGAAAGCGTGTATCGACTGTCTACTTGTCTGTGAGCAGGGTGCGCGCCGCGTCAAGCGGCGGCACGCCTCGACCCGATCCCATTGGATCGGGTCGTTGTCGTTCTGGCATCGGCTCACGCATCATCCCTCCGGGGGCGGCCCTGGCTCAGCCGGCCTCAATGCCCCGAAACGGCCGTATCAGCACATTTGGCATTGGCCTCCTTGCAAGGGGAGGTAAACTGGCCGTCAGGGCGGCGTATGGAGATGGCATGCACATTCACTGGCTGATGACAGGTGCGGCGGCGGCGGTCACGTCTGTGGCGGTCGCTCAGGTCCGTGTAGTCAACTGGAATCTCGCCGAATTGCGCGGCGACGTCGCGGCCATCGAAGCGGTGATCGAGGCGCTCGACGTGGACGATGCCCGAGGCTTCGCCTCACCGGTCACCCTCCTGACCATCCAGGAAGCGGACAACCTGACTTACGACACACTCCTGGGCCTGCTTGGCCCGCAGTGGTCCGCGGCGACCTACACCAACAGCAATGAAGACCCGTACGGCGGTGCCCAGGCCTGCTTCTATCACGCAGACACCGTGACCGAGGACCCATCTGGCCACGATGACACGTTTACGGAGGCCGGGCGGCGTGCCGATCGGTGGAAGTTCACGCTGAATGGGTACACCGATCCACCGGTTGAGTTCTACATCTACAGCGCCCACCTGAAGGCCGGGAACAACTCATCGGCCGAGGCCGATCGACTGACTGGCGCCAATCGCATCGTGGCGAACATGGGGGAGGTGTCGTCGGATGCCAGGATCATCGTGACGGGGGACATGAACTTCTACGAATATCAGGCCTTTCTCGCCGGCGGGCTGATTGACCCTCTGGGAAGCGGCGACTGGGGCGGTGCGGGAAACACACTGAAGCACTCGCAGTCTCCACGAACGATTCAGGCGGACGGCCTGGCCAATGGCGGACTCGATGATCGCTTTGATCTGCATCTGCATACGCCGCAGATGCAGGGATCGGGTGGCCTGACGCTGATCGAGGGTACGTACCGATCCGTCGGCAACGACGGCAACCACTACAACACCGCAATCAACGACGGGAACAACACGTACTGGCCAGGCGACGTGCCCGCGAGCAACGCGCTGGCCGATGCCTTGCACGATGCGTCGGATCACCTTCCTGTGGCCGTGGACTACCGCATTCCGGCAGTCCTCGACGCAGCTCTTGATGGGTGCGAACTGGGCACGGTCATCGAAGGCGCCGACATCGACTGCACGCTTTCACTTTCCAATGCCGCAACGCCAGATGTTGCTGGTGGAGCCGCAAACCTCGACTGGTCGCTCAGCGGGGACGGCGTGTTGACGTCCAACACCGGCTCGGGCTCGCTCGCGGCTGGAGCGGGGACGGCCGTGGAGATTTCGGTCGATACGTCGGTGGACGGCGTCGTATCCGGCACGCTGAATGTTGATGCTGGGGATGTGCTGACGCAACATGCCCCGGCGGTCATGCTGGTGGATGGCCACGTTCTTCGGCACGCGAGCCCGTCTTTCTCAAACACCGCTCAGAACAACTTCTATGTCTTTTCGTACGAAGTCGACGCCGATTCCGGCGACGTGCCGGCTCCAATTCAGTTCTGGAACTATGCGTGGGACTCCGATCAATCCCGCCTGGATGTCGATTCCGTGTCGGCACCGGAACTGCCACTGCAGTTCAGTGGCGGGGTGTGGAACAACGTCGGGCCCTTTCCCATCTCCATGCCCTTCTCCATCGCGACGGACGGGCTGACAGAGGGCACCTACGTGCGTTCCGTGACTGTGGCAACCAGTGACGAAGATCTTCCCGGCGAGGGGACGCACTCGCTGTATGCCACATTCAACATCACGGTGCGAGCGCCCGAGCCTCAATGCACCGGTGACGTCACGGGCGACGGCGTCACTGACGTTACGGACCTGCTTGAACTTCTCGCGGCGTACGGAAGCGCAGACCCGAACTACGACCTGGTGCCAGACGGCATCGTGGACGTGACGGATCTGCTGCACTTGCTTGGGGACTTCGGCTGCGGCTGAGTCACCACGTCTCCCGCTACGCCGCAACCAGTCTGTCACGTGTCCGGACCACCTCTGCTGCGTTCCGCGGAACCCAGCCTTTCTCACCATTTGGAAACTCGACGTGCAGCCAGACCGGCTGCTGCTCGAGCACTCGGAACTCGACGCCGCCGTTGATCGGCTCATCGAACTGCGGTTGGTACGTCTGGGCATTTCCCTTTCGTACGATGACATCGTCCTGAATCAGGACGCCAACAGGACCACTGCCGCCCATCATGCTCATCAGCACGCTCAGGCCGAAGACGCCGGCGATGACGCCGCATATCCCACCCGTCCACGCCGGGACTCGGAAGAAGCCGAGGCGTCGCACGATCAGGATGACCCAAAGCCCGCACCACGCCAGGCCGAAGAAGAGGATGCGATTGCCGAGCGACCAGGACTCATGCCAGCCAGTCAGTCGATCAAAGACGGCCTCGGCGGAGTCGGGCTCGAACTGCGGCGATACCAGCGTGCGGGCATAGGCCAGGTTGTCCGCCAACCTCGCGTCGCTGGGGATGTACCGCTCCGAGCGGAGATAAGCCGCGATGCCGCGACCCAATTCGCCCGCGCGCACCCAGGCATTACCGATGTCGTACAGCAGTGGACCGTTGACAACGCCTTCCTCCACCAGCAGCGACCAGCGTTCGGCGGCGCGGCGAAACTTGTGCGCCGCCTGGTCGGGGTGCGCTTCCAGCGCGGTGTTCCCCGCTTCGAACGCAACGCGTCCCTGCTCAAGGATGGCCGCCCGCTGCGAGGTTGACAGCATGCTGTCGGCGCGGGTCACGCTTACGCAGCACAGCGTCGCCATGGCGGCGAGCATGGACAGCACCCGGATGGTCATGGCAGCACCTCCAGAAGTCGCTTGCACAGAAGCCGGGCACCTTCGTGTCCGGACGCATCCACCGCTCCGCCGTCGCCGGTGTAGCTTCGGGCTTCCAGGTCGGTGAGCATCCCGCTGAGGTCATCGGCCAGCGCTGGCCCCCCAGCGCCGCGGACGATGTCGGCGGCCTCCTGGCTCGTCAAGCCCCGTTCAGGCATGCCGGACCGATCGGCAACAAACGTCCGGATGGCGGCTGCGACCGCGTCAGGCTCGGTCCCTGCGGCTGCGAGGCTCGCATCAAGTCGATGCAGGGCCTTGCGTCGTCGGACTCGGCTCGGGTCGCGCAGGTCCAGGCCGCGCCGCCACCGCGCCAGGGCGATCACCAGGAAGGCGAATGGAGGTGTCACCAGGATGGTGGCAGCCATGGCAGCACCGGCCGGCCGCCGAGTTTGAAGCAGCACGTCGGGGTCGGTGTAGTTTGCCAGCAGTCCGCGTTGCACGCTCGTCACGCCGATCGAGGAGTTCGGTCCCGCAGCGAGCTGGCCAAGGTCGCTGGCATCCATCTGGGTTGCGGATCTCACGCGAATGTCGATTGGTCGGCTGAACGCAGTCTCGTACCGCTCGGTCGAAGGGTCGAAGTAGGTAAAGGGGATCGGTGGGATCCGGTCGACGCCCGCCTTGGTTGGGCGGACGGTCTGCGTGAACGTCTTGGAGCGTCCGGACACGATGCCTCCAGGGCGATCCGCCGGCACTCTGAAGTGCTCCACGAGCGCCTTGTCGGCGTCCAACCGCGGGGCTTGCAGCAGGTCAAGATCCGCCGGGTGGGGGCCGACGTCCGAGAGCGTCATGGTGAGTGTGATCGGCTCGCCCACTTCGGCGTCGGTGTGGCTGGCCGCAACGTCGAAGTGGAAGCGGCCGACCGCGCCTGCCCAGGTCGGTGGCCGGCCTTCCTCGGGCGGCGTCTGGATCACGAGGTCAGGACGGGGTGGCGTGCTGGTGACGAGCCTGCGATCGGTGACGCGGAGCTGCGGAAACGGCTCAAACAGTGACCCGCGACCCCGGCCCAGGTGAAGGGGATAGTCCATCGCGACACGAACGGAGGAGAGGTCCAACGGGCCTGCCTTGACCAGCGGCACATGCACGGTGATGTCGTAGGCGTACCACCGTTCTGGACCGTCGGGACCGGGCACCTGCACCACGCTGAGCGGTGGCAATCGGCGATCACGGGCCAGCACGGCGATCTGATCGCGGAATGGCCCCCAGGTGCTGTCGTCCAGTCTGATCAGTCCCCACATGTCGGTGGCGGACAGCACGCCCTCGGGCAGTTGGGCGTCTCGGTAAGGCTTGATGAGTATTCTGAGGGTGATCGGCAGAATGTCGCCAAGCCACGCTGACTTCGGAACGCCCACCAGTTGAGTCCGTACGTGTTCTGGATCTTCCGAGGACGTGAAGCTCACGTGCATGGGCTCCGTCTGCCACACGGAGTCGTCCGCGTGCAGGTCGATGGCCGGCAATGCCCACGCCCCGGGCGTTTCGGCTGAGATCAGGAATCGGTAGGTGAGTGTGGACTGTTCCGTGACATGGCCATTGATGTTCGTTCTGGCCCGTGTGACCGAAGGGGGCCCTGCAGAGGTGATCTGGAGCCCCGGAACCTGCGGCATCACCGGCGGTTCATGCGTCTGAACATTCTCGAAGATCAGGCTCAGCGTGATTGGCTCGCCTGTGGAGCCGGTTCGGCTCGACACGTGCTGCTTGACCGAACCACCCCAAGCCGCCGACGCAAGCGCGACCACGACGCAGACCGCCAGTCGATGAACGATGGAGTGCAGGTGATGTGAAACAGGTGTGTGGCGCATGGGGCGTGTTCTACCACTCCTCGCCGGTCGGTGGCGTTCAGTTAGTGTCGCGCCTGTTCTGTTCCAATCGCCGCTGGCGTTCGCGATCTCGGATGGCCTGCAGCATCCGCTGAGCTTCGTCTCGGGTGAGGCGGTCGCCGGCTCTGGGCGATGCGCCGGCGTTGCCACCATCGGCCTGCTCATTCGGATTGGAACGAGCGGGTTCTGCGTCTGAGCCCTGCGGGTCACGTGGCTCAGGCTGGGTGGGGTCGGGCGGCCGCTCGCCGCGGTGCTGGGATGGGTTCTGCGGTTCCGTCGGCTGCTGAGTTTGGTCTTGGTGCTGCTGCTGGGGTCGGTCTTGTGAGCCTTGCTGCTGCTGGTTCTGATCTTGAGAGTTCTGCGGCTGCTGTCGCTGGTCCTGTTGCTGCTGCTGTTGCTGGG
>CAZSSV010000182.1:0-5298 GCA_964609425.1 uncultured Isosphaeraceae bacterium
ACCGCGTCGGCGCGTCGATTGCAAATGCCCTCAGCCATCTCGATGATGCGCATGTACCCGGCATCGGCATTCGGGAAGCAGAACACCAATGGTGATTCGCACCGCTCGATTGCTTCAAAGAAGACCTCCGCCTCGTCCACCGTGTCGCGGTGCATGGTCGTCGGGTGGAATGCCACGACCACCGGGGCGGGCGAGAGCTGCATCCCGACGGCAGCCTCCACATCCGACTCGCCCGGAATCTCGTCAAGCCGGAGGTGATCGAGCGACGGCGCGCCGGTCACGTGCACCCGCCATGGTTCTTCACCCATCGCCACCACGCGATCGGCAGCATCCTGGGTGGGCACAAGATGCACATGGCTCATCTTCGTGAGGGCATCACGCACCTGCTGATCAATCGCGCCTTCGCTGACTTCGCCGCCTTCAATGTGCGCGATCGGAATGCGGAGGGCCATCGCCGCGGCCGCCGGCGCGAGCATTTCAAATCGGTCCGCGATGAGCAGGAGCATGTCGGGGCGGAGTCGATCGAGCGCGTCGGTGAACCCGAGCACTGCCCGGCCAATCCCCTCGCCCATGCCTCGGTCGGAGTCATCCTCGGCGAGAAACGGGACTTCCGCAGCCACTTCGTAGCCTGCACGTCTGATGGCATCGATCGTTCGGCCAAACCGCCCTTCGAGATGCGCGCCGCCCGCCAGCAGTGAGGTTTGAAGACGCCCCCGCATGGCGCGGAGCACCGGTTCAACATGCCCCCAATCGGCTCTGGACGTCGTAACGACGGCGACGTGGATCATGCGTCGGAGGATAGATGGGACAGGTCGCCTTGTGGACCTGACCGCAGGCGGATGCTGACGACGCCGGCCTGCCGAGAACCCCCCGCGGCCAATCCCCCGCTTGGCGTCCATCGACTCTACAATCCGGACTTGGAGGTGCCCGATGCCCTACTACACCTGTCTCGGCGAGATTCCCGCGAAGCGACACATTCAGTTCCGCCGGCCCGACGGCGTGCTGTACTCCGAAGAAGTTTTCGGAACCGAAGGCTTCGACGGCCCCACCTCCACCATGTACCACATCCACCCGCCGACGCAGGTGAGTGGCTGGACCTGCGAGTACTCCACCAAGGTGGACTACCTCGAGTCCAACGTGATGCGAATGCGGCACCTCACCTCCATGGACCGCCAGCCCAAGGGCGACCCGATCACCGGACGGACTGTCCTCTTCGGAAACGTGGACTGTGAGATCGGCGTCTGCGTGCCCGATGAGCCGATGGACTATCACTTCAAGAACGGACAGGGCGATGAATGCCTCTACATCCACCATGGCACGGGCACGCTCTACACGATGTTCGGCACGCTCACCTTTGGACCGCGCGACTTTGTCGTCATCCCCAAGGGCACCATTTACAGAATGGTGTTTGATCCGCGTGGAGACGACGCCCCGAGCGATCGCTTCCTCTGCATCGAGACGGCCAACGCATCGCACATCCTTCCGCCCAAGCGGTACGTCTCCGAGAAGACCTCGCAGTTTCTCGAACACGCGCCGTACTGCGAGCGCGATCTTCGGATTCCTCAAATGCCCCTGGCCTATGACGAACTGGGCGACTTCGAAGTCCGCATCAAGGCCGTCAACAGCGTGCACTCCTACACCTATCCGTACCACCCGCTCGACATCGTCGGCTGGGACGGCTGCTACTACCCGTATTGCTTCAGTTGCGACGACTTCAGCCCGATCGTGGCCAAGCACCACATGCCGCCGCCGACCCACCAGGTCTTCGCCGCCGGCGGCTTCGTCATCTGCGCCTTCTGCCCGCGGATGCTCGACTTTCATCCCGAAGCGGTCAAAGTCCCCTACAACCACAGCAACGTGGACAGCGACGAGGTGATGTACTACTGCGACAGCAAGTACACCGCCCGCCGAGGCATCGGCGAGGGGTCGATCACCATGCACCCGCAGGGCATTCCACACGGACCGCACCCGGGCACGGTCGAGTCCACGCTCGATCAAACCTATACCGACGAACTCGTCGTCATGTGCGACACCTTCAGACCGCTGTACCCGACCGCCGCGGCGCTTGAGATCGATGACGTGGACTACCCCCAGTCGTGGGCAGACTGGAAGCCAATTCCGGTGGGTGAGCCGGTTGCGACGTCCTGATCTGGGCCCACTCGGGCTCACAGGCCTCTTGTTGAAGCGATCTGACCGACGTCACGTCGCCGGCAGGATGACTCCGCTGCACGAGCCGAACCCGATCCGCGCTGCGCCGTCGCGTTCGCACCAGGCATTGATCGTCAACTCGTCGCCATCCTGAAGAAAGCGTCGCTGCGTGCCGTCAGGGAGACTGATCGGCTCCGTACCCCGCCACGTGAGTTCGAGCAGACATCCGCGGCTGTCCTTCTCCGGACCGCTCACCGTGCCACTGCCGATCAAGTCGCCGGCATGCATCGGGCAGCCGGTGCTCGTGTGGTGCGTGAGCATCTGGGCAAACGACCACGACAGATCCGCCAGCGTTCCTCGGCTCAGTCGCACCGGCGGTGTTCCCGCGTCTCGCATGGCCTGCGATGCCAGCGTCACGTCCGCCTGCACATCAATCGCGTCATGGCTTCCGGGGGCTGGCGTGAGGTAGCCGAGCAGCGGCGGATCATCGGCCGCACGCGCGGGCCCGGCGGCGCGATATGGCACGAGGGCCTCCATCGTCACAATCCAGGGCGAAATCGTACTGGCGAAGTTCTTGGCGTTGAACGGACCGAGCGGCTGATACTCCCACTTTTGCACGTCCCGAGCAGACCAGTCGTTGAGAATCACGACGCCGAAGAGACGATCACTCGCCTCTGCGATGCCGATCCGACTTCCCATTGGGTTTCCGCGCCCCACAAAGGCGCCGAACTCCAATTCATAGTCGAGCAGTCTGCATGGGCCGAATTGCGGTGGTCCGTCCTCTGGTTTGAGCTGTCCGTGCGGCCGCATGATGTCCGTACCGGAAACGACGATGCTGCTCGCGCGGCCGTGATATCCAACCGGAAGATGCAGCCAATTCGGCAGAAGCGGATCGCCGTCCGGCCTGAACATGCGCCCAACGTTTGTAGCGTGGTGACGCGCCGCATAAAAGTCGGTGTAGTCCCCGATGTGTGCCGGAAGTCGCATGACTGTGTCCGCCATCGGCCGAACCAGTCGATCCTGCCTGGGCGCATCGGCGTCGAGCAGGTTGGCAATCGCGACGCGCGCCTGGTGCCACGCCGCTGGTCCCGTTGACATGAAGTCGTTGAGCATGCCGGCGCACAGGGCGCAGGCGGGCTCGCCTTCCAACGACAACGCTCCAGTCTCGATGGCCGCGCCAACGTCCAGCACCTGATTGCCGATCGCCACCCCGATGCGCCCGGAGCCGTCGTCGCCCTCGAACACGCCGAATGGCAGATTCTGAATGGGATAGTCACACCCATCTTCATTGGCCGATTCAATCCAACTCTGTCTGGAAGGATCGTGCGTCTCGTTGCTCATGAGCCTGTCGTCTCCGTCTGGGGCGCCAACCAACCGATGGCTTCCAAGTCTTCCCAAGGCTCGTCGATGCTGCACGATCCATAGGAAATCGCAAAGCCAAGCCGCGCTTCTTCGAGGTCGTCGCGCGACAGTTCGCACCCGGCCACACGAATGGACTCATCTGCGAATTCGAATTCGGCCGGGTCGTCTATCTCGATGATCCGTTGCACCGATTGAACCTCGGCCTCCAGTGCATGGGCCACCGCCGCCGCCGTGTACACACCGACGAAGCCATGTTGCCGCGCAGGCACGGCGGGATTGTCATTGGGGAATGGATGGTGCAGCCCGGCCGTCGCCTTGAACGGCACCCCCGCCGCCGCAGCCGCCACGATGAAGCGAGCAACGTCCGCGCTGCTTGGGTACAACTCCGGGCGAACGCCCCCGGTGCGGATCTTCGCGGCCGCCTCAGACCCGGCAAGTACGGTCAGTAGCCCGCGAGGATCACCATCAAGCGGAATCTCGATGAATGGGAACAACGCATCCGGAATCGTGTCAAGAGCCTCATCAATCGCATCTGCATCGGAACCGGCCGCCTCGACCACATCGACAACTGCAAGACCCCGTTCCGGGCAGGCGTGTCGCTCGTTGAACGCCGCAATTGTGGCCAAGTCCTCGCTGAAACCGGCGGTCCCACAGGGCCTGGCCAGGGCGCTCAAGCACCACGGTTCGGTCTCTTCTTCGTCCGGAAGCAGGTGGGCCGCCGCCTGCTCAAACTCGGCAAACCGTTCCACGGGAACGATCACACGGCCAACCATCCACCCTCGGGGGTCAAGCATGACACGCCGGTATGCGCAGACCATGTCCGGCATCTCGAGCTTGGCCGGGGGAAAGAGCCCGGCGTAATCGATCAACCCGTCGAGCAGCACGCTCAGCGTCGCAGGCACCGTCATGTCGCCGCTCCCATGAGTTCGTCCCGGCAGGCCAGACATCGATCGATTCTCGCAAGGGTCGCGTCCCGACCCAGAATCTCAAGCGTGTCGAAAATGGGCGGGCTGACCGGACCGCCTGCCACTGCAACGCGAATGGGCTGGGCCACCTTGCCGAGGTTGCCTTCGCAGTGCGACGCGGCCCACGCGGTCATCGCTGTCTCAAGTTGATCCGCACCCCACGGATCGACGCCTGCCAGCAAATCGCGAGCAGCCTCCAGCCGGTCGAAGCCCGTTGGGTCGCCCTTACAGAGTGCCTTCCGCACCGCTTTGCTCGCCGGCCAGGTGATCGACTCATCCGCCTCGATGAAGAACCGCCCAGACTGCATGGGTTCCAGCAGTGTCTTGCTTCGCTCCTTGTTCGACGCTGCAAACGCCCGAAACTGCGCAGGCGTCATGGCTTCGAGGAATCGAGGTTCGTAGCGTTCGCAGAATGCTCGCAGCCGGTCGACAAAGGTCTCTTCGCTCATCCTCTGGATGGCATCCAGATTGAATGCAAGCAACTTGGCCCGGTCGAACTTGGCCGGGCTCTTGACGATGCGGTCGAGCCCGAAGTGCTCACACACAAAGGCTGCGTCGAATTGCTCGCGGTCTCCCCCCGGGGACCACCCCAGCAGCGCGAGGTAGTTGAGCAGCACTTCCGGCAGATAGCCGGCCCGCCGGAAGTCATCGACGTTGATGGCGGGCAAGGCCACATCGAGCGCCGCAGCGAGCATCTCCGCCGCCCCCGTCTCCAGTTGCACCGTCTTGTCACCAAGCCATGCAGCCCATGCGTCTCCATTGATGCCCGCCGGGGCCTCTGTGATCCCCCGCTCACGCACCGTGGACCGAAGGAGCTTGTCCT
>CAZSSV010000183.1:0-1183 GCA_964609425.1 uncultured Isosphaeraceae bacterium
AGTACGAATGGGTGTGTCTCGTTCAGGAACGCTGGCCCCCGCTCGATCACCTCATCAAGCAGCGAGACCGCCTCGTCGAGCAGACGCGCTCTCGCATCCGAATCCTGCTCCAGGTTTGATCGTTCCATCAGCAGTCGACCGCGGTGCATGGACGCTTCAAAGGTCCGTGGGTGGTCCCCGCCGAACGCGGCTCGGGACGCCTCCAGCCACGCATGACTCGTCTCGGCTGCCTCCTCAAACCGAGTCAGAAACGCTTCGGCCAGTGCCCGGGCCGCGAGCGCCTCGACGAGCACCGGATGGTGCGGCGGTAACGCGCGACGCACATCGGACAACGTCGAAGCAGTGACCTGATCTGCACGAACCGGAAGTCCCTGATCGACGTGCATCCGTCCCAAAATCGCCCGGCCGTGGAGTACCCGCGAATCGTCGCCGCCATGGCGGCCCTCGATCGACGCAATGCCGGAGGCGAGTTCCCGCTCCGCGTCCTGAAACTGCTGCAACTCGCCCATCAACTCGCCAATCATGATCCGAGTTTCTGCTGCCAGGTCGGGATGGCTCCCGAACCGATCACCGATCCTCGCGGCCGCTTCTTGAAGCATCTGGGCAGTGGTCAACGTTCGGCCTTGAGCATGCCGGGGGCTCGCCAGACTCAGAACGCCCCTGAGAAACGCCTTTCCGGCCTCCGCTCTGGCCAGTTCGGGCCGGGCCTCGTTCGTGGCCGCCACTGCGGCCACCTGCGCCTCCGATGCAGTGACGGCCAAGGAGATGCTGACGGCCGTAGCGGCGACGAGCAGAACCGCCGCGGCGCACACGCCGACACATGCCGCCTTGTTGCGGCGCACCAACAGTGACAACTGATACGTCACGCTGAGCGGCCGCGCGGAGATGGGGTCGCCTCGAAGGAATCGTTCAAGATCCTGCTTCAGCTCCATCGCGGACTGGTACCGATGCCTCGGATCCTTGACCATGGCCTTGGACGCGATGGTCTCGAGATCTCCCTTGAGGGGCCGAATCAATCGCTGCAAGACGAGCAGGCGATTGCTCGCGAACAACACGGGCCGCGTCGTAGATCGCCAGTCCGTTGAGGTCGTACGGCAACTCCCCGGACACGAGTTCGAACAGCAGGACACCCAGCGCATAGACATCACACCGCGTGTCGATGAGGTCCGGGTCTGCCTGGCAC
>CAZSSV010000183.1:1193-5270 GCA_964609425.1 uncultured Isosphaeraceae bacterium
CTGCTCGGGGCTCATGTACTGCAAGGTTCCGACGATGGTGCCCACGTCCGTCTGCTGCGTCGCCACAGCCATATCGGCGTCCGTCGAACGCGCGACGCCAAAGTCAATCACCTTGCAATTGCCTTCTGCGTCGATCAGGATGTTGCCGGGCTTGAGGTCTCTGTGGATGACACCCTTCTGATGCCCATGGTGGACGGCATCGCAGATGGACACAAAGAGCTCGATACGCTCGCGTGTGGCGAGCCCATGCCGCCCACGCCAAGGAGCCGCCGAATCTTGAAATCCCCGATCGAGTCTGGCAGCCGTACGGCGGAGGTCTCGCTTGAGACCACAGGCTGATCCGGCTCGGGCGGTCCCGCCATGGTCGCCTGGCCGTCGGACATGTACTCGAGCTCGGCCCGGACAGCCGATTCAAGGTGCGCGTCGCCCCCGCACGCCTCCTCAAACCAAACGTCCAGGTCGCCCTCAGGGATCCGCAGCGCCTCTGCCACAAGGCGTTGCACCGTGCTTTCGTGTTCGGTCACGCTTGCAGGATATCTGGACACAAGGCCGACCCCCGATTTCACTACAATTCCCTTCCCATGACACGTCGCGCCGCAGTTGTTTCCGCTTGCAGAACACCCTTTGGCAGATATGGCGGCGCCTTGAGCTCCATACGGCCGGATGATCTCGCGGCCATCGCCATCCAGCAGGCGGTCGCAAGGGCCGGCATCGACGGGTCCATGATCGATGACGTCTACATGGGCGCCGCCAATCAGGCCGGAGAGGACAACCGAAACGTCGCCCGCATGGCCGCGCTCCTCGCGGGTTTGCCAGTCTCGGTTCCGGGGAGTACGGTCAATCGACTGTGCGCCTCTGGACTCGAAGCAGTCAACATGGCTGCCCGCATGATTGAATCGGGCTGCGGCGAGGTTTTCATCGCTGGAGGCGTCGAGAGCATGAGCCGGGCACCCTTCGTCATGGCGAAGGGGGAGCGCGCATTCGACCGCAAACATGAGGTGTATGACACGACCATCGGCTGGCGGTTCACCAATTCAGCCCTCGCAGCCATGCACCACCCATGGGGCATGGGCGAAACGGCGGAGAACGTCGCCCGCGCCTACGGAATCACACGCGACGCGCAGGATCGCTTTGCGGTTCTGAGCCAACAGCGGTGGGCGCTCGCCGACGCCATGGGGTTCTTCGCCGACGAACTCATCCCGGTCGACGTCCCGCAGCGTCGCGGCGACCCCATCGTGGTCGATCAGGATGAGCACCCCCGTCCCGACACGACACTCGAGACCCTGGCAACGCTCAGGCCCGCATTTGCCACCGACGACCTCGGCACGGTCACCGCTGGCAACTCCAGCGGCGTCAACGACGGCGCGGCGGCTCTCGTCCTGATGGAGGCCGAGCGGGCGAAAGCGGAAGGCCGCGAGATTCTCGCGCTCGTCGGGGCCTCGGCGGCGGCAGGCGTCGATCCGGCGACCATGGGCCTCGGCCCAGTGCCCGCCACCCGCAAAGCCCTGGAGCGGGCCGGACTGACCACCTCCGATATCGATCTCTTCGAACTCAATGAGGCATTCGCAGCGCAGTCGATCGCCTGCGTACGAGACCTCGATCTTGATCTCGACCGCGTCAACGTCAAGGGCGGCGCGATCGCCATCGGCCACCCCCTGGGGGCCAGTGGCGCCCGGCTAGCAACCACGCTCGTCCACGAAATGAATCGGCGCGAAGTCGACCGAGGGGTGGCTACACTCTGTGTCGGTGTCGGCCAGGGACTCGCTACGGTGTTTGAACGGCCGGCGAACTGACACTCGTGCCGGTTCCAACCCGCCGGCCAGGTCTGGAAAGGAAGGGCCCTTCATGAGCGGTGCCGCGAACCCTGTGTCGCCCCCGGACATCACGATCACAGCCGACCCGGAGAAGCTCGCCGCCTTCGAACAGCGGATTGCGGACGGCGTGCTCATCGAACCCGGCGACTGGATGCCCGACTCCTACCGCACGCTGATGCTTCGCATGGCGGAACACCATGCCAACAGCGAGATCGTCGGCGCGCTCCCCGAAGGCGAGTGGATCACGCGGGCACCGTCGATGCTTCGAAAGCTCGCGCTCACTGCGAAGGTGCAGGACGAGGTCGGCCACGGCCAAATGCTCTATCGCGTGTCGCAGGAACTCGGAAAGAGTCGCGACGACATGCTGCGAGATCTCGTCACGGGGAAGACGAAGTACCACAACTGCTTCAACTACCCCTGCCCGACCTGGGCGGATATCGCCATGATCCAATGGCTCATCGACGGCGCAGCCATCATGAACCAAAAAACCCTTGCCGACGGGGCTTACGGCCCCTACGTCCGCACGATGAATCGCATCAACATGGAGGAGGCCTTCCACTTCAAGAGTGGAGAAGACATGGTCCTCACGCTGATGAGCGGCACGAAAGGGCAGAAGGCGATGACACAGGAGGCGTTCGACCGATGGTGGCCGATCGCGCTGATGTTCTTTGGCCCAGCAGACAAGCCCAATGCGGAGGAGCTCCCGCCGATGCGATGGCGCATGAAGATCGAACGCAACGACTCCCTGCGACAGCGGTTTGTCAACAGGTTCGCACCAGCCGCCATCGACTTGGGTCTTGTGATCAACGTGGCGACCAAGAACGAAGCTGGCCTCGTCACCTCGGCGACACCCGACGAGGCCGTTCGACTGGACGAGACCACAGGCAACTGGTGTTTCACCGAACCCGATTGGGACGAGTTCTGGCGTGTCATCCGTGGTAATGGGCCGTGCAACGCGCAGCGTGTGGCGCTGCGTCGCCTCTCATACGAGCAGGGGGCATGGGTACGCCGCGCCATCGGAGAAGGAGCGGTGGCCGTGCCACCGGCAGCCTGACATGTCCAAGATTCGCCAGACTCCCCTGTCGTTCGAAGCGGACCTTCCGCCGGCGACTCCCGACTCCAGGCACTGGGTCGTGTACACGGCCAAGCGGGATGGCGCCCCATTCAAGTGGGCCGGCTACGTCGATGCGCCCGACTCCGAACTCGCACTTCAGTTTGCCCGCGAGCACTACGGACTCGACGAACAATGCGTCGGGATTATCTGCCACGAACATGAGGCTGCCGTGGATGGGCCATACGAACTCGAGCCACTGCAGCCGGGGAACGCAGTTGGCGATGACGGCGATGCCTGGACCGTATTCACACTCCGGCGTCGTGGCGGAAATCACCAGACGGCCGGCACGGTCCGAGCGCCCGATGCGGACACCGCCCTCGCCCGTGCCACGGCAGCGATGGCGGATGGAAAGATCTCGAACATCCGCGTCGTTCCGTCCAACCGAATCTTTGAGACGACGGAGGACGAACTCATCATCTGGCGCACGCACGACATGACGTACAAACTCGCAAAGGGCTACAGCAAGGACGTCCGCGCCAAGTGGTCGCGGTTCCGCGACGAGCAGACCTACGAGAAGTACCGCAAAGAAGACATCGCCAAGCACTTTTGAGGCCTCTCCAGATGACCATGCAGACCATGCTGACCGACCCGCTCGCCTCCATCGTGCTGATGCACGCCGACGACCTTCTCATGCTCGGCCATGTCCAGAGCGACTGGACTGGACTGGCGCCAATACTTGAAGAAGACATCGCCGCCTCGTCCATGGCACAGGACGATCTGAGCCACGCTCTGGTGCTGTATCAGTTCCTCGGGGCGCGGTTCGACCTCGATCCCGATGCGATTGCTTTCGACCGGAAGGCCGACGACTACCGATGCTGTGATCTCGTCACGGTTCCAGACGACTTCGACTGGGCGGTGTCACTGTGCAAGCGATGGCTCGTCTCGACCTACACCAAGCTGGGTCTCGATCGCTTTTCGACCCTGGACGAAGGTGACTTGGGGGACCGTTGTTCCAGACTGCGGGACGAAGCCGCGATTCATGTCGCGCATCTGGACGCCTGGATGGTTCGACTCGGCAATGGCTCGGACGAGTCCAAGACGCGGATGCAAACGGCCATCGACTCGCTTGCCGACCAGGCGGGCATGCTGTTTGAGCCGCCCGATCTCTGGTTCGAGTCGGACCAGTCGTTCTGCTGCGGTCGCTCCGAG
>CAZSSV010000184.1:0-5249 GCA_964609425.1 uncultured Isosphaeraceae bacterium
GGCCCCGATTCGGGTCGTCAAAGACTCTGGACACCCGCCCAAGCGTGAAGTTGAACCACTCGATACCGCCCGGGTTCCCCGGGTGCCCCAGAAACGCAATCTCGCTTCCCGCCTTGACCGGCGTCGACGCCAGCGAGAGTGGTTCCATGTCGATCCAGGGAGCCTCGGCAAGCCGGTCCGTGACATCAAGAACTGCGACGTCTGCATCTGGCAAGTCGGGATGCACCCAGAAGTCCCGCGCCCGAACCGGACCAATTGCAAGCGTCACAGGGAGCGTGCCTTTCGTACTCGGCGTCATGAACCGAATCTCAATATCCATGTTGTCCGCTGCATAGACCACATGACGATTGGTCGCGACCCACTGGCGGCCCCCACGCTCGATCAACACGCCGCTGCCGTAGTGATGGCCCGTGGCAACGTTGTGTTCCGGGCACCAGCGGTCGGCTGCGCAGCCCACCTCGATGATTGGGGTCACGCTGGCAGCACGCTCGTAGATCGCTTCAAAGTCGCCCTCGGCGACAGGGCCCGCAGGCGGCGCGGCCGTCACGGCCCGCGGCTGGCGTGGGGCGGGCGCCGCCGCCACGTCAGGCTCAGCGGCTGCCTGAGTGGCCGCCAGATCGCCGGCGACCGGTCCATGCTCCGTCAGCGCCGTGTCTGAGACACCACTCCCATGCTGATCGGAATCTGCCGGAGCGGTCGCGACCGGACGATCCCCGGAGCCGAAGGAGAATGCAATCGCCGCCAGCACGATGCCCAGCACCGCCGCCGAGACCCAGAACCCAATCCAACTCCGCCGGGCGCGGCGCGCGACCAACTCCTCAGCCTTGGCGATCTCCCTGCTCTGGGCTGCCCGCGACGCCTCTGCACGCTTGCCTGCATCGACCTCCATTCTGCGGCCAACGTGCCGCATGCAGTAGGTCATGGTGTCGATCAGTCCGGCAGGATCGTGCTTGGTACTCGGCACCGGCCGGCCGGCTGCGTCGCGGCGGGTTCGCACGGCGGCAGTGGCGAACATACGCATACTTCCCCCGTAGCGGATCAGATTCGGCAAGTACTTCTGCACGAACCCACGGGCACCACCAGCAGCGCGAATGAGCCCGATGTGGACATCACACTTGGTCAGCGCCACAGCGATTGGAACGGACTGCCCGTCCGGGCTGCGACGTATGCGGTCCACCGCCGCAACCATCCCGTAGTCGTCATCCACCACCTCGTCGAAGTCACCGGCATGCACGTTGCCAGGGTCGATCAGAACGATGACGGCGGCGGCATGATCGACATGCTCGACGAGATCGAGCGACTGCTCATCGGTTGCGCCGTCGATGAAGGCGCGGCGAAAGACCTCGCCGGGATAGTCGAGCATGACCATGGTCGCCTGCTGGTCTCTCCAACTGACCTCAACGCCGCCGGCAAGTGATCCCACCGTCGCCGCGGGCCACATGCCGTCCTTGAGCTGCGCCACCAGGTCCATGCACAGGGCATGCAGCGGCCCGTCGGACGCCCGCATGTGCACGTCATCACACCCACGCCACGCCTGTTCATAGAGTCTGGCGAGAAACACCGTCTTGCCAGCCTTCCGCCTGCCAAGAATGAGAATGCGATCACGAATGCCCGCCCCCGGCCCAGGTCGCTCACGGCCAGACGACGCGTGTGCGGGCTCGTGAGGCGGTGGTGGCGGTGGCGATCCCAGTGGCATAGGCGTTCCTCGGAAACCACCGCAGACCTGCGGTGACCCCCCAAGCCTACTCGTTTCGGGATGGCGATGCGGTGTAGTTCGGCGCTTCCTTCGTGATCTGAATGTCGTGCGCGTGCGACTCGACAAGTGCCGCGCCACTGACCCGGACGAACCGCGCCCGGCTCTGGAGTTGGTCGACCGTCTCGCAGCCGCAGTACCCCATGGCAGCCCGGAGGCCGCCGACCATCTGATGCACGAAATCACTGAGGCTGCCCCGATACGGCACCCGCCCCTCGACGCCCTCCGGCACGAACTTCGTACTCTCGGTGACACTCGCCTGGCCATAGCGGTCGGCCGAACCCAGCCCCATGGCGCCGATGCTGCCCATGCCCCGATACGTCTTGTATCGCCGACCACCGTGCAGCACGAGTTCCCCCGGGCTCTCATCCATACCCGCAAACAGCGACCCCAGCATGACCGAGGATGCGCCGAACCCGATCGCCTTGGGAATGTCCCCGCTCTGGCGAATGCCTCCATCGGCGATGACCGGAATGCCAGCCGGCTGGCAGGCAACGCAGGCATTGGCGACCGCCGTGAGTTGCGGAACGCCGACACCACTGACAATGCGTGTCGTGCAGATTGACCCGGGGCCGATCCCAACCTTGACAGCGTCGGCACCGGCAGCGACGAGGTCCTCCGCCGCCTCGGTCGTGGCGATGTTGCCGGCGATGACTTCGATGTCGCAGCCCGACTTGATCGATCGAACGGTGTCAAGCACGTTTTCGGAGTGGCCATGCGCCGTATCGACCACGATGACGTCCACCTCAGCGGCGACCAGTGCTTCAACACGGTCCATTTGATGAACACCAACCGCTGCCCCCACCCGGAGCCGGCCACGCGCGTCCCTGCAAGCGGCGGGATGCCGGCGGACATTTTCGATGTCCCGCATCGTGATCAGGCCCGCAAGATGGTCCTGATCGTCGACGAGGATCAGCTTCTCCACACGCCCCCGGCTGAGCAGCGACTCGGCCTCGGCAAGGCTGACGCCTGCCGGCGCGGTCACCAGTCGAGGGCGAGGTGTCATCACGTCACCAACACGGTCCATCGGTGACTCGACAAAATTGATGTCGCGACGGGTCAGAATGCCCGCCACCGGCCCGTGGCCCGAACCATCTGAGGTCACGGGAAAGCCGGAAACGTGCTGCGACGCCATCAAGTCGATGGCCCGCTGCACCGAGTCGTCCGGACTGAGGGTCACCGGTCCAGCGATGATGCCGTTCTGGCTCCGCTTGACCCGGGCCACTTCCGCCGCCTGGGTTTCCGGGTCCAGGTTTTTGTGGATGAAGCCGATGCCCCCCTCTTGCGCCAGCGCAATCGCAAGGGCTGATTCCGTCACCGTATCCATGGGCGCCGACGCCAGTGGCAGTTCAAGTCTGATCTTGGGGGTCAGACGGGTCGAGACATCGACCTGATCGGGCGTGAAGCCCGACCGCTGCGGAACCAGCAGGACGTCGTCGTACGTGATGCCTTCGGGGATTGAGAGCCGCTCCATCTCGGGATGATACGGGAGGGCGGCCCCAACCGCCATGGACGTCCGCAGAACCGACTGCCTTTCGGCCTTGTGTGGTACGATCAGGCCTTCCCCTCGGCCGCAGCCAAGGGGAGCCGGGGGTGCCCCGCGAAGGAGTGAATTCGTGTCAAGCGGCTCGTCCACAACCGTCCGGCTCGTCCACCATGCCGAGGGCACCGAGCCCGGGCTGGGCACCAAACAGTTTCGCAAGTTCCTCAAGGCGTGCATCACCTACGAGGCGTCGGATCTTCACATCAAGGCCGACGGCCCGCCCCGCATTCGAGTTCGGGGCGAGTTGCGGCCGCTTGAGACCGACCACGTCACGCACAACGAGAGTCACCAGATTGCCAAAGACGTACTGGACGAGTACCAGTACGAAGTCTTTGCGACCCACGGCCAGATGGACATCGCCTACGACTACGACGACACACACCGCTTTCGTGTGAACATCTTCATGAGTCGAGGCAAGGTTTCGTACGCCTGCCGGCTGATCACATCTGACATCAAGCGGTTTGAAGACCTTCACGTTCCGCCCCTGCTTGGCGACGTCTCGCTCGCGGCCAACGGGCTCATCCTCTTTGCTGGCGTCACCGGCAGCGGCAAGAGCACGTCAATCGCGGCCATGCTGCAGCACGTCAATGAGAATCGCCGCTGCCACATCGTGACGGTCGAGGATCCAATCGAATACATCTTCACCGAGTCGAAGGCGACGATCAATCAGCGTGAGATCGGCATCGACTGCCTCTCCTTCAATGAAGCCCTTCGGGCGCTGGTGCGAGAAGATCCGGATGTGGTGCTCGTCGGCGAAATGCGGGACAAAGAGACGTTCGAGGCCGCCATCCGCGCCGCCGAAACCGGTCACCTCGTGTTTGGAACGATCCACGCGTCGTCAGCCTGGCAGACCTTCGGTCGGATCTACGACCTGTTTGACGAGGGCGAAGTCCCACAGATTCGCAAGTTGCTCGCATTCAACATGCGGGCCATCATCTATCAGAAGTTGCTCAAGACGCTGCACCCCGACACCACACCTCGGATTCCGGCGCTTGAGATCCTCCTCGGCTCCCCAGCCGTACAGAAGTACATTCTGGAAGGTCGAGAAGGTGAGCTGCTCGACATCATCAAACAGAGCCACGAGGAAGGCATGGTGGACTTCACAACGGCGCTGGTGCAACTGGTCGAAGCCGAGTGGATCCACCACCGCGTCGCAATGGACGCCACCCCCAAACCCGAGGAACTCAAGATGCGCCTCAAGGGCATCTCCTGATCCAGATGGCTGAACCCATGACACTACTTGCCGACGCATCCGTCTTTCTCCTGAGTCCCTGGAAGCCCATCTTCATCTGGGCGGCGTTTGTGGGTTGGGCCTGGCTTCTGGGCACGAAACTTGACGACGACGCACGATCGCTGCAACTGGATGCGGTCAAATGGAATCTGATTCACCTGGTGGCGGGCGTCATCGGTCTCTGCATCATGCTCTTCGCCGGCATGCTGACCTTCTATCTGGCGTTCCCGATCGGCGTGCTGGTGATGCTCGCCCCGATCCTGATGTACTGGAGAGTCCGCAACGCCCAAGTGAGCGAGGACCGCAGATACACGCTGTTCTCGAAGCGCGGGGCAGAAGCGGCACGACCCAGAAGGCGACGTGGACGCAGCCGGGATACGAGCCTCACCTTCAGCGGGCCAGAGGGCGAATTCCCGGTCCCCGATAAGGATGATGAGCAGTTGGAGGTCTACGTGGCACTCGAAGGACTCTTTGAACCACTTCTCAAAGAGCAGGGCACACGCATGGATCTTGCCATCGGTGGCGGCGGACTGGCGTCGGCCATCGTCGTGCAGTCGGTCCGAAGTAAGCAGGAGCCCATTCCCGGCGACCTCGGTGCCCAGGTGGTCAACATGGTCAAGCAGATTGCGGGCATGGATCTGTCCGAAACTCGGAAGCGACAGAGCGGCACCTTCACCGTTTCGAACGACGCCGGCAGGCGCATCATCGCCGCCACGGCAACC
>CAZSSV010000185.1:0-5219 GCA_964609425.1 uncultured Isosphaeraceae bacterium
AATCACTGAGGCCATGCTGTCCTACTTCATTCGAAAGGCGACCGGTCGTGCTCGGGTCATCAGCCCGCGTGTGGTGATCGCCGTGCCAAGCGGGATTACGGCTGTGGAGAAACGGGCCGTGCTGGATTCGGCCGAGCGGGCGGGCGCCCGTCGTGTGTATCTCGTTGAAGAGCCGATGGCCGCTGGTATTGGCGCAGGCCTTCCGATTGCCGAGCCGACTGCGAGCATGGTTGTGGACATCGGCGGTGGCACAACCGAAGTGGCGATCATGTCGCTCGCGGACATCGCGACGTGCGAGTCGGTCCGTGTGGCCGGCGACGACTTTGACGAAGCGATCATCCACCACATGAAGAAGACCTACAACCTCACGATCGGTGAGCAGACTGCGGAACGGATCAAGATGGAGATCGGGTCGGCTGCCCGCGTCGGCGAGGACACGACCCTCGAAGTGAGGGGTCGCGACAATCTGACCGGACTGCCCCGCAAGACCGAGGTGACCAGTCAGGAGATTCGCGAGGCACTTCAGGAGCCGATTCGAGCGATCATCGACGCCGTCAAGCGAACGCTGGAGCGTGCGGAGCCGGAGTTGGCTGCCGACCTCGTGGACAACGGCATCTGCCTTGTCGGAGGCGGCGCTCTACTCAAGGGGTTGGATGTCGTCATCAACCAGGAAACCGGCCTGGACGTCACCGTTGCCGAAGACCCGCTGACGTGCGTCGCACGCGGTACCAGCATCTACCTTGAGAATCTCGAGGACTGGAAGGCGACGATGGAGTCTGACGTCGACGACCTGTGAGCAGATCCATCCGGGCAGATGACATCGCCGTGAGGGTGCCATGATCGGCCGGGCCGGTGGTGGCTTTCTTCTGATACTTGCGCTGACGATTGGTTCGTCGGTGGCACCGGCGCCATGGATTGCATGGACCGGCGATGTGGCCGATGTTGTACGAGCGCCCATCATGCCGATCTCAAGAGTCGGCGTGTCCGTGGCGTCCTGGCTTCGTCCTCCACGTGATGTGACGGGCCGCCCGCTTGCTGAAGTGGAGATTGATCGGCTTCGCAAGGATCGAGATCGGTTCGAGCAACTGTGGCAGGCGCAGCGGGTCCGCGCCGACGACTTGGCCCGGCGACTGCGTCAATTGGAGAACTTGCCGGAGTCGGCCTTGCGATCACCGCACAGCCCCTTGGTCGTCGAGGCGGACGTGACCGGACGCGGACCGGCCGACCCTCGCTCGCCCATTGAACTCCGCATGCCCCGGGACGGCGGCACCCGACTGGAGGTGGGCGACATCGCCGTCTGGAACGGGCACCGCATACTTGGCCGGCTCAGCCACGTCTCGCCACTTCGCCTGATGGTGCTTCCAATCTCCAACCCCGAGAGTGGCCCGATCGAGGTCGTGCCGGCATCGGCCCAGGGCGATCGGCTGCCCCGCATGCTGCTACGGCAGGAGGGGCAGGGCATGCTCGTTGCGGATGTGGACAGACGCCTGAACCTCGAGCCGGGCACCAGGCTGTTGCTTGCCGACCACCGATGGCCTGCATGGGCCTTCGGGATGGAGGTGGCGGTCGTGGAGGCGTCCCATCGGTTGGACGACGCGCCGCTCCGCCAACGGGTGGTCGCTCGGCCTGCGGTTGATGGCCCGGCTGTGGCTCGTGTTGTGGTGTTGTCCGCCGAAGAGGGCCAGACGCGATGAGGTGGTGGGTCTTTCTGCTGTGCGCGATTGTGGCAGTGGGCCTGGACTCGGGCCTCATGGGCGTCTTTACCTTGCGTGGCTTGGGGTATGCAACGCCCTCGGTGTCGGCGTGCTTGCTCGCATTCATCGCGCTGCAGGCGCGGCCGAGGACGGCCTTGTGGGTGGCGTGGGCCATCGGATGCATGCTCGATCTGTCACCGAGCAGCGGGAGTGGGGCCGGCGCGATCGCCATCGTTGGACCGCGGGCGCTCGGTGCAGTGGCTGCCGCCCAGGTTGTCCTGCTGCTGCGTCCAGTGGTGTTCAGACGCAGGGTCATCACGGTTGCCGTCGTGTCCGGACTGGCCGCCATCTGCCTTGGCCTCGGCGCAGCGACCGTGGAGACCATTCGGTGGTGGATGCCGTGGACGCATGCCCTTGCACCGCCTCCGGCGGGGCCGAGGCTGGTGACGATCGCGTTCAGTGGCATCTACACCATGTTGATCGGTGTGCCAATTGCCGGCCTGCTCCTGGGATCGGCCAGGCTGTGGAGGTTCGATGCGCCGGCGGGCCGCCTTGATTATGCTGCGTCCCGCCGATGAGCCCTGGGCTGCGTCTGCGGCCCAGGGAAGGGAGCCTGTATGGCGGATCTGCTGATCTTTGATGATGACCGCGGAGGTTTCGGGCCGCTGACCGAGATGCGATCAGCGATCTCGCTGCGGACGGGCGCGGTGACGAACCTGGAGCGAATTGAACGGGCGCTTGGGCGGTTCGCGACCGGGTTTGTCGTGCCGGACGCCATTGCGGGCCCCCTCAAGGCCCGCGTGCGGGTGCCTGTGAACACACCGGCGTCGAAGGAGGCGTTGTGTGTCAATGGCAGGTGGTGGGGCGTCGATGAGATCCCCGACCTGGCCCCCGGGCAGGCGGCCATGGTCGGTGCCGATGTGTTCGCGGCGAGACTCACGGCGAAGGACTCGGACGAGTTCGCCCGCACCTGTGAACTGCCCGAAGGCGTCGAGCAGGTCCAGACCGATGCGATGCTCTACAGGAGGCCATGGGACATTTTGACACATCTGCCCGAAGCCCTCGCGGTCGACCTGGCATGCGCCGGTCTGCCGTCGCCCTCCGTGGAGCCGGCCGAGGTTGTTGGGGAGCACCCGGTCCACCTCGATGAGTCCGCGGCGGTCTTCCCGGGCGTCGTCTTCGACGCCACGGCCGGGCCGATCGTCGTCGAGGCAGGCGCGGTGCTTCGGCCCGGCGCGACGCTGTGTGGTCCGTGTTGGGTGGGGCGTGACGCGACCATCATCGACGCCGCCGTCATTCGAGCAAACACCGTCGTCGGGCCCGGGTGCAAGGTCGGCGGTGAGGTGAGCGCGAGCATCCTGCAGGGTTGGTCGAACAAGGCGCACGACGGGTATCTCGGGGACAGCATTGTCGGGCAGTGGGTGAACCTCGGTGCCGGCACGACAACGTCCAACCTTCTCAACACCTATGGGGAGATCTCAGTACGGGTGACTCCCGATGCGCCCCGGGAGCGAACCGGCCGCGCCTACTGCGGTTCATTCATCGGCGACCACGTCAAGACGGCAATCGGGACACTCCTTATGACCGGATCGTCCATAGGAACGGGCTCGATGATCGCTTCGACAGGCCATGCGCCCACCACACTCGGTCCCCTTCGGTGGGTGACCGATGCTGGCGAGAAGCCCTTCCGAATCGAGCGATTCCTGGAAACGGCTCGGACCATGATGGCGCGCCGGGATCGAGAACTCAACGCGGAGGACGAGGCTCGCCTGCGGCTCCTCGCTGGCCCGACGTCATGAGCGAGACGCTCTGCCTGATTGACGGGTATTCGCAGTTCTTCCGGGCCTACTACGCCAGACGGCCCTATCAGAGTTCATCCGTGACGAACGAGCCGACCAAGCTCGTTGCCGGATTCCTCGACATTCTGCTGCACCTGCTCGAGTCCCGTAAGCCAACGTATCTGGCCGTGGCGCTGGACGTGTCCGGTGACACGGGGACGTTCCGGAGCGACATCGACCCTGCGTACAAGCAGAACCGGGAGGAAGCGCCTGACGACTTTCACCCGCAGGTCCAGCGGTGTCTGCAACTGCTTGAAGCGATGGGCGTGCCGCTCCTCGGTGTTGAAGGTGCGGAGGCCGATGACGTCATTGCGACGCTCGCGACACGGCTGGAGGCCTCGCGGCCGGATCTGAACGTCGTCGTGATTTCGGCGGACAAGGATCTTGCGCAGATTGTCAATCCGCGTACCGTCATCTTCGATCCTCAGCGCGATGTGGAACGAACGCCGTCGGACATCTTCAAGACCGACGGCGTCGAGCCGCGGCATGTCGTGGACATCCTGTCCCTGATGGGGGACACGGTGGACAACATCCCGGGCATTCCAGGCATCGGTCCGAAGACGGCAGCAAAGCTCATTCTTCAATACGAGACCATCGAAGGCGTTTACGAACATCTGGAGGACATCAAGGGCAAGCGGCGGGAGAATCTCGAAGGTGGTGAAGCGCGGCTGCTTCTGAATCGAGCGTTGATTCGGCTTCGGGATGATCTGGAGTTCGAGTTCTCGCTCGAAGATGCCGCGTGCAATCCCGCCGACCTGCCGGTCGACCGCATGGGCCCGTTGCTGCGGGAACTTGACTTCACGCGGGCGTCCCGAAGACTGGCGGATCTGGTCACATCATCTCGCGCCGAGCGGGGTGAAGGTGATGTATCGCTGGACGCCGGCACCCTCTGGGCCGATCATGGTGCCGACGGCGCGCCCCGGCAGGCCGATCCTGCGGCCGAGTATGCCGCGGTCCGAACAATCGGCGACCTCGAACGGGCAATCTGCGAAGCCGCCGCGTCCGATGTGCTTGCTTTCGACGTCGAGACGACGGGGCTCGATCCCATGCAGTGCCGGCTGTGCGGTGTGTCGCTGGCCTGGAAGGAAGGGAGCGGCGTCTACATTCCGACCCTGTCTCCAGACCCGGACTCGCACCTCGACGAAGGGACCGTCATCGAGGGCCTCCGAGGCCTGCTGGAAGACCCGTCGATCACGAAGGTCGCGCACAACGCCAAGTTCGATCTCAATGTACTGCGGTCGGCGGGACTGGAAGTACGAGGGCCGGTGATGGACACGATGATCGCGTCCTATGTCGCGGACGCAACGAGGTCGAGTCACAGGATGGATGCGCTGGCGCTCGGTCTCCTGAGCCTGCAGTGCATTCCCATTTCCAGCCTGATTGGAACTGGAAAGTCGCAACGAACCTTCGACACGGTGGCACTCGACCGGGCCATTCCGTATGCAGCCGAAGATGCGGACGTGACGCTTCGTCTGCTCACACCGTTGCGATCGAGTGTCGAGGCGCAGGGGCTTGCGTCGCTGCTCGATGACATGGAACTTCCGCTTGTTCGCGTCCTTGCGGACATGGAGTTCGCTGGCGTTCGAATTGAGCCGAACGAGCTGGACCGGCAGCGACTTCGACTGTCCGGCCGGCTGGAAGCGCTGCGCGAGCGAATTTCCGATGTGTCTCCGTGCCCGCTCAATCC
>CAZSSV010000186.1:0-5214 GCA_964609425.1 uncultured Isosphaeraceae bacterium
CGGCCGGAACGTCGGACACCGGCGCGGAGGTACCCCGCGCCATGGCCATCACAGCGCCATCGGTGTCCCAGTGCACGGTGTACGGCCTCGCGCTTGCCTACAACGGAGGCTGGTCCGAGTGCGGCGCCGCCGCCGACATGGGTATGCAGTGGACGCTGATGTCGGACAGCGGCGGCCTGCCAGGCTCCGACCTGGCGTCCGGAGCGGGCGGCACCTATGCGGCCACCGACCTGGTGTACGCCGGCGCCTACGCGTTGCATGGATGGACCTTCGACATGGGCTATGCCGGCAGCGCAGACTGGGTGTCGGTCGCCTCGACCAGCAGCGGCCAGGGCGAATGCTGGTACCTGTGGATGTCCTCCACTGCCGCCGACGCGGGCGCCTCCGCCCTCGATGACGGAGCGGGTTGGGCCGCCGAGGTCTTCAGCCTGAACTACTGCATCACCGAATGAGGCAGTGACTGATTGGGACTGCCGCCCCCCGGCCTCAGGGCCGGGGGGCGGTTTCTTTTTTTCGCTCCGGTGTGAGGCCGCTACTGCTGCTGCTGTTGAGCCGCCGCCTCGTCCCCCCGCTGTTCATGGGCCGCCACCCGGTCCGGGGCTTCGGAGAAGACCGGCACATCCATGATGAGTGGTGGGCCGGCATGGTGTCGCTCGCGGCGCTGCATCGGACTCGTCCGTACCTCAACCGAGAGTGACTCTTCGGCAGCGCCCCTGAAGATGCCTCGGTTTGGCGGAACGTCGGCGTAATGCCGACCGTAGGCGATTACGACATGGCGCTCCCCGACACTGCAGGCGTGCGTGGGATCGAAGCCGATCCAGCCGTGCTGCGGTGTCCAAATCTCGATCCAGGCGTGACTCTCGGACGGCCGCGTCGGGTTCTCCACATGCAGATACCCATTGACATAGCGGCATGGGATGCCACGCATTCTCAGCAAGCCCAGTGCGATGTGGGCGAAGTCCTGGCACACGCCAGCCTCGGCCTCCAGCGCATCGTCGCTCGTCGAGTGCGCATGCGTCACAAGCGGTCGGTAGGCAACGCGGTCCTTGAGCGACGACGCGAGTCTGGCGACGACTGCGCCAACGGTCTCGCACGCCTGGAGGTCCAGCTCCTGCGCCAGAGACTCAAGACGGTCGCTGCGAACAACGGGGCCACCGAATTGAAGAAAGTCCCACACCTCCCGCAAACTGGAAGTTTCATCGATGCGCCCATCCAGCGTGAGTGGATCGATTTCGGGTGGGCTCGTCTCGACAAGCAATCGGCAGGCGACCTCAACGCGATCGTGGTAGTCGGTGATCGAAAACCAGTGCAGGGCATTACCCAACCAGTCTTCATGTCGACTCGGCTGCGCGTGGGGGCCGATCGCCAGATCGAAGTCGTGCAGGGCCTGCCCGGGAAGCACGCGAGGCTCCACACGCACCTCCATGTGCGACTCACGGACAAACGCCGAGTACTCGAAACGCAGATGATGTTCAATTCCAAGCAACATGCGTTTCTACACCGTGAAGTACAACCCTGTGAGCGATTCGTGAATCTGATCGACGTCTGCCGCGAGCCCATCGCACACGGCGGAGAAGTCGTGCCGGCCGAGCAGGTCCTGGGACTCGTAGCGTAACTGAGCTGCCAATCTCCCCACCTGCATGGCGGAATCAGTCAGCACGCCGCCCCGCTCGATCTGCCCAAGATCATCCTGCATGTGCGTCACTCCAAAGGCCACGCTGTGCGGGCACTGCTGGTCGAAAAAGAGAAAGCTCCACACTTGGCGGGGGGTCAACGCCGCGCCGTGAACCCGCCTGTAGTTCTCAAGCGAGCCGGCCGAACGCAGCACGCATCGCAGGAACGCGTGATGGACGGGAATGTCGACATCATCCGGAGTCGTCATCAGTGGTGGCAACCGGTGCCGCAGCAGGAGCAACACGCGATACACCCGCTCAAGCATGACTCCGACATCGAGGAAGACCCACGCCTCATCTCGAATCAACGTGCGTCCGATCGTACCTCCGATGCCAAAGATGGCCTGCTGCACCTGTCCGAGCAGTTCATCCGGACCTGCCTCGCCCCGAAGCCCTGCGTCGAGCCGAAGCCAACACTCATTGATCTGCTCAAAGACCTCTCGTGTGAGATACTCGCGGATGGCCCTGGCGTTCTCACGCGCATGATGGATGGACGTGGCGACCGAGAGGGTGTTGCCCTGCCCGAGGAACCAGGCGTGCAGACCCGCCATGCGAGCGGCATCGACGTCGACCCCCTCGCCAACCGGCGGCGATCCCGGAAAGACGTCGGCGAAGCCCGCCCAGAACTCGACGGCCTGATCGGGCGCAAGGCCTCGAATCTCCACCGTCAACTGTTCGGCCACTTGAAGCATTCGGCACAAGTTGGCGGCCCGCTCCAGATACCTGCCCATCCAGTAGATGTTCTCGGCGGACCTCGACAGCATGACGCTCATCGCAGCAGTTCCTCTGCGAGCACCCAGGTGTCCTTGCTGCCGCCACCCTGAGAAGAGTTCACGACATAGGAACCCTCTTGCAGGGCCACACGCGTGAGGCCACCTGGCAGGACGCGGATGGACTCGCCATAGAGCACGAATGGCCGCATGTCCACGCGGCGCGGCGCATAGCCCTCACCCGTCCACGTCGGATGCGAAGAGAACTCGACAAGCGGCTGGGCAATGTACGACTCCGGTTTCGCGTCGAACCGCCTCGCAAACTCGGCAATCTCTGCGCGAGAAGCCGTCGGCCCAACCAGCATGCCATATCCGCCGGCACCGTCGGTCAACTTGACGACCAGTTCTGCAAGATTGTCACGGATGTAGGCCGCGTCTTCGGGCTTGCGGCCGATCCACGTGTGCACCTGACCAAGAAGCGCGTCTTCGTCGAGGAAGTACCGGACGATTTCAGGCATCCATGGGTAAATCGACTTGTCGTCGGCCACACCAGCGCCGGGGGCATTGGCAATCGTGACGTTGCCCGCACGCCAGGCATGAATGAGTCCGGGCACGCCAAGCAAGCTGCCTGCGTTGAACACCACAGGGTCCAGAAACGCATCGTCCACACGCCGGTACAGCACATCAACCCGCTGGCGGCCCCGTGTGGTCCGCATGCTGACCTGATCATTCTCGACGATCAAGTCCCGGCCCTCGACCAGCGGCACGCCCATCTCCCGAGCGAGAAAGGAGTGTTCAAAGTACGCGCTGTTGTTCAATCCCGGCGTCAGGACCGCAACCGACGGGCGCTCGCGGCCCCGGGGAGCTGAGAACTTGAGCGCATCCAGCAGCATCTGCGGATACGAATCCACCGGCTGGACACCGTAGTTGGCGAAGATCTCTGGAAACACGCGAGAGAGCAGGTTGCGATTCTCCAGCACGTATGACACACCGCTCGGGCAACGGCAATTGTCCTCGAGAACGAGAAACTCACCCTGTTCGCCCCGAAGTAGGTCTACACCGGTGATGTGTGTGAACACGCCGTGCCGAGGTCTGGTGCCGATCAGTTCACGTCTGAAGTCGCTGCGTGAGAGCACGAGATCAAACGGCACGACTCCGTCGCGCAGGCAACGCTGGTCGCCATAGACATCCTCGAGAAAGAGGTTGATGGCCGTCACCCGCTGAATGAGTCCACGCTCGAGCATCTCCCACTCGTCCGAGCCGATGATTCTGGGAACGAAGTCGAATGGAAAGGTCCGTTCGGTTCCTTCCTCTTCGCCGTACACGGTGAAGGTGATGCCTTGATTGACCAGTGAAATTTCCTGGAGTTCTTCGCGGCGAAGAATGTCCTCGCTCCCGAAGCCGCCGAGCGTCTCGAGTACCGATCGGTACAACCCCCTGGCGGTATCGTCGCCCGCCAGCGCCTCGTCGTAGCCGTGTGCCGCAGCCTTCCAGTGGAGTGCCATGAAGCGGCATCCTATCGCCTGCCCTCCCTCGGCCGCATCGCGGGTTCACCCGCGTGGGATCGATCGGCCATGCGGATCGTCCCGCGCCATTCCCACTTCCGCCTCCAGACCCTCGGACACGGCCGGGTCACTCACGTGCTCAAGCCGCTCCGCCGCCGCATGCAGATGGCTCGGCGGCATGGCCACATGGCCTGCAAGGTAGGTCTCCCAGAGCCGGTGCGATCGCACCAGCGTTCTGGCTTCGGCGCGGCCCCGATCGGTCAGTCGCCATGTGTCCCCTTCCACTTCAGCCAGCGCATGGCGACGCAGCCCAGCGAGCACTGCGCCATGGCGGGAGCCCACACGAACGTCAGATCGCAGCAACGCCTCCAACTCCCCGCGGCTCGCCGTGACGGCCCGTTCCTCCAGACGAAACAACAGACCGAGTGCATCCTCGATCGCGACCCGCATGGCATCCCGTCTTGCGGCCAGCCTCCGGGTGACGACACCACGGCCAGGCGCCAGGACCGCCACCAGCAGAAAGATCACGGCGGCGGACACAGCCATCATGCCCGCCGACGAGGTGTCGAGTGCCCGGCCGAGGACCCAGCCCGGGACGGTCAATGCAGAGACATGACCCATGACTGCAGCGAGGGCGCCGAGCCCGATGGCCCACACAAGGACCCATCGCATCTGTCTGGTCAAGAGCAGCGCCGCCGCCGGCGGCGCCACCAGCAAGGCCACGGTGATGATGCTTCCGACCGCCTCGAAACACGCGACGCACGTTGCAGCCGTGAGCAGCATGAGGCCGTAGTGGATCCATCTCGCATCAAAGCCCTGCGATGTGGCGAGCGCAGCGTCAAATGACGTAGCAAGCAACTCCTTGTAGAGCGCAAGCGTCACGCCGAGATTGAGAAACAGAACCAGGGCCAGTGGCAGGAGCATGCGGGGCACATCCACACCGAACATCGACACGGTGTCGAGCGGCGCCAACTCGATGGCGCCATACAGGACGCAGTTGGGATCGAGATCGACGCTGTCTGCGGTCTGAACGATCAGCAACAGTCCAAGTGAGAAGAATGATGTGAACACCAGGCCCATCGCGGCGCCGCGCTCCACCCGTCCCCACCTGTGTACGAGTTGCGTCAATATCGCGGCTGCGGCGCCCGAAACAGCGGCGCCGAGGAACATCCACCCACCGGATCGCGTACCGCTGAAAAGAAAGCCGATCGCGATGCCGGGAAGAACCGCGTGCGAGATCGCGTCACCCATCATGCCCATGCCGCGGACGACGAGCCACGATCCGGGGAGCGCGCAGCAGGCGGCCACCAGAACACCGATCAGGAT
>CAZSSV010000187.1:0-5189 GCA_964609425.1 uncultured Isosphaeraceae bacterium
ATAGGTTGAGAACTTGTAGCCACGCATGTACTCGTACTTGTCCACGGCGCGCATCAGGCCCGTGTTGCCTTCCTGAATGATGTCGAGGAAGGGCAGTCCGCGGTTGCGGTACTTCTTTGCGATCGAGACGACGAGGCGAAGGTTGCCACCACTGAGGTCACGCTTTGCCTGCTCGTACTCCTCGAAGACGGCTTCAAGCCGTTGGATGCGCTCCTGCAACTGGTCGGGCGCGTCCAGCACGAGGTCGCCCAGACCGCGGAGTTCTTCTCGCATGACCGCAATGTCGTCGGGGTCGTGACGGGTGGGATTCGCCTCGGCCCGCGTCAACTCACGCAAGACTTCCTGCAACTTCCTGTTGATGGACTGCAACTTGCGAAGCAGCGGCTGAATCTTGGCCGTTCGAAGGCAGCACTCCTCGAGCAACGAGGCCATGCGTCGTCGTCTGCGGAACATCTGGTCGAGCAGTTTGGCGTGGGTTCGTTCCGACACGCCCTCTCGAATGCGATCCCAATCCGCCTCGTTGGCCGTGAGCATGCGGCGGACAGACGCCATGTTGACCGGAATGCGGCTGGCAATCTTCTCCTTGGCGTTTTCCTCCGCGGTGGAGATTCGCATCGTCCGGTCGAAGGGGAGTTCGCCGTCATGGACCTGCTGGAGCACGTCGCACGCCTGCCGCACCGAGAAGTCGGACTCAAGCACGAGGCGGCGGAAGATCATGCGTGTGGTCTCAATCTTCTTGGCCAGCCTGATCTCTTCCTCGCGGGTGAGGAGCGGGATGGTGCCCATTTGCGTGAGGTACATGCGGATGGGGTCATCGATCTTCTTGGAGCCCGGCTCGCCGATCGCCTCTTGCACAGCGGCGGCCTCTGCTTCGTCCAACAGCGGATCTGGCGGCTCGATCTGGCCTCGGGCCGCTGCTTCTTCGGCAGCCTGCTCGGCCGCCTCTGCCAGCTCCTGGGCCCGAATCTCTTCCTCGGAGGCCAGATTGAACGTGCGGCGTGGGTTGTCCCGCTTGAACCGAAGGTTGGGCTGCAGCGGCCCGTAGAAGTGCGGGCCGCGATGCGACCGCTTGTCGAGGTAGTTCGTGAACTCGATACCATGTGCGCGAATCGTGATCAGGAACTCGTCCATCTTGTCCGGCCGAATGAACTCATCGGGGAGTGCAGTATTCATCTCCTCGAATGACATCCAGCCTCTCTCTCGGCTGATGCCGAGCAGGTCACGCATGGTCGGGTGCATGGTCGGGATCTCAATAGTGGTCACAGGATCAGTCCTCCTCACGCCCTGATCGCAGGGCGGTGGTGTCTTCAAGGTCATCCAGACGCCCGCGGCATCGCGGCAGCTCTGGGGCCCATTCCTCTCAAGTGTTCGATGATCGCCGCGGCGGCCTGAGGGTCGCGGGCGGCGCTTTCCTTCCAATCGCTCATCTTCCGTCTGGACTCGGCTTCCCGGACGCACCGTATGTGCGAATCCAGGCAGACCTGATGGGCTTCGGCTTCATCGCCGTCCGCCCCCTCGACCAGCCGCTGTCCGTCAAAGTACAGGTTGGACGCCAGAGTCCGGTCGTCGGCGTCTTCCAGGGCGTCCAATGCGTGTTGTACCGAAACGCTGCCGCTGGAATGCAGTTCGATCAGTGTTACTGCAATGCGCCGTGCCGCGGCATCGCAGAAGCCCGAAGCCTCCTCGGAGCTCGGGCAGTGTGCCGACTGACCCGTGAACATCGCCAGGCCCACACGGTCGAGTTCCGCTCGCCGAAGGGCGGGCAGTGCTTCGGCGTCTTCAGAGACCGCTGCCGAGTTGGCATCGCCGTTGGCCCGCTTCGCTCGCTTCTGCAGTTGATCTGAAATGACCGCGGGCGCGACGCCCGCCAGTTCTGCCAGTCTGGTCGTCACCATGGCCCGTCGGAGCGGGGCCGCTGTCTGCAGGCCAGTCTTAGCCAGTGAATCCAGGAACAGTTCGATGGCCTGCTGACGCGCCGAGAGTCCCTGCGTCCCGGAAAGCGTCGCTTCCAGTCTGCCCAGGAGGAATGCGAAGGCATCGTCTGCCTGGTCGATGGCCGTGTCGAACTGCGATCGACCGTCCGGTTGCCGCAGCAGCGTGTCTGGATCCTGCCCATCTGGCAGCACGCAGATACGCACATCGATGTTCTGCGCAAGCACGATGGGAATGGCGCGTTCGGCGGCGCGTTGCCCGGCTTCGTCGCCGTCAAAGAGCAGAATGGCTTCCTTGCACATGCGGGCCAGCAGTCGGGCGTGGTCCGGAGTCATGGCCGTTCCAAGCGTGCCCACCACATTGGTGACCCCTGCCTGATGGCAGGCGATGACGTCGGTGTAGCCCTCAGCCACGATGGCGGTGCCCGAACCGAGGATGCCCTTGCGAGCGAGGTGGATGCCGTAGAGCGTTCGGCCCTTGTGGAACAGATCGTGCTCGGACGAGTTGAGGTACTTCGGCGAGTCCTCCGGGTCCAGGATGCGGCCGCCGAACGCGATCGGTTGCCCTGCCTCGTCGGCGATCGGAAAGATGAGTCGGTTTCTGAACGCGTCGTAGGCGTTCCCGTCTTCCTTCTGCTTGGCAAGCCCGGCGGCGACGAGCACCTTGACCGGCATGTCGTCTCCAGCGACGTCATCCAGCATGGTCCGCCAGCCCTCGGCAGCGCACCCAAGTTCAAATCGGTCGGCCATCTCCGCGCTGATGCCACGGTCTGCGATCGCTGCGGACGCCGCTGCGCCACGCACCTCGTCATGGAGCGTGCTGCGGAAGTGCGCGTGGGCCGTCTGCATCGCCCGCCGCAGCCACGACCTCCTGCTGTTTCGTTCGGCGTGATCGGGCGAGTGGTCGTCGGTCAGGTCGATTCCGGCGCGTTCGGCCAAGAGGCGAAGCGCTTCACCGAAGTCCTTTCGGAGGTACTCCGTGACAAAGGAGAAACAGTCACCCGCGGCGCCGCAGGCGTGGCACTTGTAGAACGCGGCCGCCTTGTGGGTGACGACGGCAAAGGACGGGCGGCTGTCGTCGTGAAACGGGCACAGGCCCACGTGCTCGCGGCCACGAGGCTGCAGCGCCACGTGCTCGCCAACGAGTGCGACCAAATCGGTGGCCTCCCGAACTCGCTCAATGTCATCTCGCGTCGCCATCACACGCCCGACCATCCCAATCGCTGCCCAACCCACAGGGAGTTGGATGAGAACCCTGTCACCGAATCACGGCGGACCCGAGCGGTCGCCGCACTGCACCGTTGGCCCCTGTCATGCGGGGGCCGAGCCACGTTGTTCCCACGCCGGCGGACCACTCCGCAGGGCACCTCCGGCATTCTCTGGAGGGGGACCGATGGCACCGATCGCAGCCAGCATCTCGAAACGGTTCGTGTCACAACGAGCAGTCTCGGGGCTGAAGGACCGCAAGCCGGTGCCTGGGCGCTGTTCAAGTTGATGCGGATCAGGGAGCGTGGAGGGGTACTGTCGTGGGGGAGTCAGGCCTGTTGGCGTCGAAATCGCCGGTCGTCGCTGATGCACCCTGTAAAGTCAAGACGCTCTGAACCGTCTGAATATGTAGCCCCTCACGGGGCGTGTGCTACCAAAAAACCGATAAAAAAACCGTTGTGGGAATCTTTCTTTCCCACGAGCGGCCGAATTCACCCTTGTGTGGCTGCCAGTTTCTGCTGTCGAGTCCAGCCGTACTTTCGCCGCAAAGGCTTGACGACCAAGCCGTTACGGATTGCCTTGGCGGTTGTCTTGATGCGGGTCGGCCGTCCATCGATCACCGCCCGGACGGTCTGAATGTTTGGCTTGATGGTGCGGCGAGCAATGCCACTTGGCTTCAAGCCAATGCCTCCCTGGTACTTGGGCCGGCCTCGGTAATGGATCTTTCGGCCCGTCGTGGTGCGGGCGCCTGTGAAAATGCAAACGCGTGGCATGGGATCCTGAGCCTCCGGGCCATCGATGGCCAGCCGGGGTAGAGCGGTCAGTGGGCAGAATCGAAGATGGTACTGGCGATCCGAAGGCCGGTCAAGCATGGGGCATGGCCCGGTGACGCCCACCCTGGGGGGTGGCTATGCCGATTCTCGGGCCGCTCGGGGCTGTGCCAGCTCGTCCAGCGAGCACGTGCCGTCGATGGCCCGCTCGTCGATGACATAGGTCTGGCCGCTGCGGTCGCCGTCTGGGAGGTCGTACATGAGGTCCAGCATGAAGGCGTCGATGACCGCCCGAAGGGCCCGGGCGCCGGTCCCCCGGTCCATGGCCTCTCGGGCGAGTCTGGACATCGCTGCGTCGGTGAACTCCAGCGTGGCGCCCTCAAGGCTGAAGAGGTGCTCATACTGGCGGGCAATGGCGTTGCGAGGTTCGGTCAGGACGCGGATCATTTGCTGCTCGTCCAGGGGCAGCAGCGGGGCGATCACCGGCAGCCGCCCAATCAACTCGGGGATCAGTCCAAACTGGAGCACATCGTGCGGCGTGACCTCCGCGAGGATGGTCTGGTCGTCCAGTCCGTCATGCTGGGTTTCAGCGTTGAAGCCAATCTGACTGCGGCCCAGCCGGCGGTGGATGAGGTTGTCGATGCCCTCGAACGAGCCACCGCAGATGAACAGGATGTGGCTCGTGTCCATCTGAATGTACTGCTGCTCGGGGTGCTTCCGGCCTCCCTGAGGCGGCACATTGGCAACGACACCCTCGAGCATCTTGAGCAGCGACTGCTGGACGCCTTCGCCGCTGACATCCCGCGTGATCGAGACGTTGTTGGAAGTCTTGCCGATCTTGTCGATTTCATCGATGTAGATGATGCCGCGCTGCGCGGCCTCGAGGTCGTAGTCGGCTGCCTGAAGAAGTTTGAGCAGGAGATTCTCGACGTCCTCGCCGACGTACCCGGCCTCGGTGAGCGTCGTCGCATCTCCGATGGCAAACGGTACGTTCAGAACGCGGCTGAGCGTGCGTGCGAGCAAGGTCTTGCCGGTCCCGGTCGGCCCGATGAGCAAGACGTTCGACTTGTCGAGTTCGATCTCCGCGTCGCCCTCTTCGAGATGGACCAGTCGCTTGTAATGATTGTGCACGGCGACGGACAGCGTTCGTTTGGCAATGCCCTGGCCGATGACGTACTGGTCGAGAAACTCATTGATCTGCCGCGGCGTCGGAATTGACGTGAACAGGGGCTGGCTGGTACTGAGCCTTCGTTTCTCCTGCCGAAAGATGTTCTGGCACAGA
>CAZSSV010000188.1:224-5171 GCA_964609425.1 uncultured Isosphaeraceae bacterium
TGGTGCTGGACAAACCTGCGGGGTGGCACACCGTCGCGGGCAGGGGTGAGGAGCCCGACGTGGAGCGGTGGCTTCGGGCTGCCGTCCCGGCGTGTGCGGAACTGAACGAGGCCGGGCTCGTGCATCGGCTCGACCTGCCGACCTCTGGATGCCTCATGGCGGCGACAGATGCCAGCGCGAGAGACACCTTGCGTGACGCGATGTCGGGCCGGGGAGGGGCCGAGATCGGCAAGCGGTACCTGGCGCGGTGCGCGCCAGGCATCGTGGACCGGGGCCGGTTCGATTTGTACTTCACCCGCCGACATCGAGGCTCCAGGAGGATGACCGTGGGACGGTCTGGAGCGGCGGGGGCTCGGGGCCGCTGCGCATGGCTGGTCATCGAGCGTGATGCGAGCCGGGGGGATCTCATTGAGGTGGATCTGCTCGGGCCGGGGCGGCGGCATGTCATTCGCGCGGGGCTGTCGCATCTGGGTCACCCGCTCGTGGGGGACGGGCAGTACGGCGGGCCGTCCGGGGCGGGTCATGCATCATCCGTGTGCCTGCACGCATCCACGTTGACCGTTGACGGCTTCGTCGTTGTGTCACCACCGCCATCGTGGGCGAGGTCGTTCGCCGGATTCTCACGCATGCCGGTTGTTCCCCCGCCATGTGATCCGAGGTCGTAGAGCACACCCAGAGCGACCACAACGATGCCGGCGATGCTGGCGGCGCCACCTTCAAAGGTGACCGCCCACGCATAGGCAAGGGTGGTCATTGGCAGGAACACCAGCCCGATCAGGGGCAACACCCATCCGTTGTAGGCATCCAGAATGAACGTAGGATTCACGATCCACGTTGCGACAAGGATGACGCGTGGAAAGAGCAAGGCGAAGATGAAGATGAGGCAGCAGGGCATCTGTGGCCTCCCGGGCGTCAATCCCAGCGGAAGACGCCCTTCTTCCATGCATACACGTAGGCAATGATCGACATCAGCAGGAAGAAGAGGATGCGTCCGAGGAAGAGCCCCGCCTCGGGGCTGCCTGGCTCCAGCTGCGCGAAGTCGACGGCCCACGGATAGAGGAAGATGATTTCCACGTCGAAGACCAGAAAGGTCATGGCGAGAATGTAGAACCGCACATTGAACCGCCGCCGAGCGGTGCCGATCGGGTTCATGCCCGATTCGTAGGTGCTCATCTTGACCTCGCCCTCGGCGGTCGGGCCGAGCAGGTGCGAGGCGACGATGTTGACGACGCCAAAGCCAACGGCCATCAGCACGAGGATGGCGATCGGGATGTAGAGCGGGAGTTGGCCGGCGAGCAGGGTGGTCATGGGGGTGGATTGTAGGGGGCGTGGCACGGGTGCGCCATGTTGTGACGGGCCTTGGTGGGGCGTCCCACACGGGGGCTGGAAGCGGGCGTCCGATCTTGGGGAGGTCGTTGGCAGTCAAGCCCGCGCCAGCTTGGGCCTCGCCCATTTCAAACCCCCGAACCGGCGGTGGGGGCCGGCTCGGGGGGGAGGGAAGAGAGGAAGGGGCACGCCGAGCCGAGCCAGGCCTTCCCGAGTGCCAAGGTGGTGCGACCGGAGGGGTCGCGGGTGAGTGCGAGGTCCTGGCGGGCGTCCTGCCCCGCGGATCGCTCCCTCGTCCGCTGGGCCGATCGACTTCCTGTCGTGTCGGCCCAAGATGGTGTCGGGTGCTTCCTGCTCCCTGTCCCCGCACTCGAGGCCGCGTGTCGTCCTTGGCAATCGACAGGCGGCGCGGTGTCTCCTACACGATCAACTGCATCCCATCGAATTGCCGCAATTCATGCACTTGTAGCACGTGCCATTTCGAACGGTGATGGCGCCGCAGTTGTCGCAAGGCGGCGCGTCGCCCATGAGCGCCGCTGTCGCTTGGTTGAGGCCCGACGTAGCAGCGGCCGTGCCGTCCACACCCGTCGCGTCCACAGATCCCGCGGGCATCATCTCCGGGGCGGCTGCCTGGTGCGGCGTGTTTCGTGGTGATGTCGCGGCCGTCCGTCCCTGGATGATCGGCGGATCGTTCTGTCTGGATGACCGGTCGGTCGACGTCCTGTCGTCCTTGCATGCAGCGTCCTCCTTGGTGCCTGCTGATTCACGTGCGGTCGATTCGAGGGCCTTCGGGCGGGCCGGGGCATTGGCCTCGCGGTACCCATCCACGAACTCCATGCCCATCCACCGAAAGATGTAGTCCACGAGACTCTTGGCAAACGGGATGTCGGCATTGGTGGTCATGCCCTGTGGTTCGAAGCGTTGATGCGCGAACTTGGTGACGAGGCTCTTGACGGGTACGCCGTATTGGAGCGCGACGCTGATCGCCGTTCCGAGGCTGTCCATGAGACCACCGATGGTCGATCCTTCCTTCGACATGGTGATGAAGAGCTCGCCCGGGCTTCCGTCTTCGTACATGCCGACGGTCAAGTAGCCCTCATGCCCAGCCACGTTGAAATGGTGGGTGATGCTCCGGCGCGTGTCGTTGAGGCGGCGACGCATGGGCCGCTCAATGATGCGTTCGACGACCCGCTCGACGTAGTCGACGCGGGCGACCGTCGATGCCGCTTCGGCAGCTGTCGCAACTTCGCCAGCGACCTCTTCCCGAGCGAGCTCGAGTTCCAGGTCGTCTTCATCGGCCTCGAGAACCTGCTCGTCCGACGACGTATTGAGCGGTTGGCTGAGTTTGCATCCGTCTCGGTACAACGCGTTGGCTTTGAG
Source organism: uncultured Isosphaeraceae bacterium (assembly GCA_964609425.1). Taxonomy (GTDB): domain Bacteria; phylum Planctomycetota; class Phycisphaerae; order Phycisphaerales; family SM1A02; genus UBA12567. The sequence goes on from CAZSSV010000188.1 coordinate 2,931, forward strand.
CCCGGACTCCCAACTGAGCCTGTAGCACCGATCGATGTCGTCTTCGGTTGCCTCGTGCGGAAGATTGATCGTCTTTGAGATGGCGCCCGAGATGAAGGGCTGGGCCGCGGCCATCATGTGAATGTGCCCCTCGGCTCGAATGAACCGCTCGCCAAGCGGACCACACCGATTGGCGCAGTCGAACACGGCCAGGTGTTCTTCCTTGAGGTGCGGGGCATCTTCAATGGTCTGTGTGCCGCAAATCAGCCGGTTGAGCGTGGCGACTTGCGCCTTGGTCAGGCCGATCGCGGTGAGACCGTCGAAGTCGGCCCGCTTGCGAAGCGTCTCCACGTCCACCGTGCCGCACTTGGCGAGCACCTGCTCGGGCATGTTCCAGGCGGTGAATGCAAACTGCAGTTCGAACACGGTGGGAAGTTGCCCCATCACCGCAGCGAGATCGTCCGCCGAATAGCCCTGGTCGACGAGGTAATCGCGAAATGTGTCGCCGTCTGAGACGACCGCTCCATCGTCGTTGGGCATCGGGACGTCCAGGTCGAGCGTGCCCATAACCCACCGCAGAATCTCGCCCGCCTGGTCTTCGGTGTAGCCAAGCGACAAGAGTGACGGACGAAGCGACTGGTTGGCGATCTTGAAGTAGCCACCGCCGGCGAGTTTCTTGAACTTGGTGAGCGCAAAGTCCGGCTCGACGCCAGTGGTGTCGCAGTCCATCAGCAGTCCAATGGTGCCAGTTGGTGCGATGACGGACACCTGAGCGTTTCTGAAACCATGCTTGGTGCCCCGTTCGAGGGCGTGTTTCCAGGCGAGGGTTGCACGATCCATCAACTCGCCTGCGTTGGCGATGTTGATATTGCCGCTGCGGGCGCACTCGTGGTCGATGGGTACCGGGCGGATATCAAGCGACTCCCAGTCCTCGGACGTGCGATCCTCGCCGTCCGCGGCCCGCTTGTGATTACGGATGACCCGCAGCATGGCTTCGCTGTTGTCCTCGTAGCCGGCGAACGGGCCGAGTTCGCCGGCCATCGCTGCGCTGGTGGCGTAGGAGCGTCCGGTGAGAATCGAGGTCAACATGCCCGCAACGCAGCGACCCTCTTCGGAGTCATATGGGATGCCCGCCTGCATCAGCAGAGCGCCAAGGTTGGCGTATCCGAGCCCAAGCGTGCGGTACCGCCAACTTCGCTCCGCGATGGAGCGAGACGGGAACGCTGCCATCAAGACTGAAATCTCAAGAACCATGGTCCAGATTTCGATGGCGTGCTCGAACCCCTTGGCGTCAAACGTCTGCTTCTCGGTGCTCCAGAACTTCAGCAGATTGATCGAGGCGAGATTGCAGGCCGTGTCGTCCAGGAACATGTACTCGCTGCATGGGTTCGACGCGTTGATGCGACCGCTCGCCGGGCACGTGTGCCACTCATTGATGGTGCCGTCGAACTGCAGGCCCGGGTCGGCGCACCGCCAGGCGGCGCGGCAGATCTGGTGCCAGAGGTCGCCTGCCTGGAGGGTCTTGGTGACACCGCCATCCGTTCGGCCAATGAGATCCCAGTCGGTGTCCTGGTCGACCGCGTGCATGAACGCATTGGGCAGGCGGACGGAATTGTTCGAGTTCTGGCCGGAGACCGTTTGGTAGGCCTCGCCATTGAAGTCGTAGTCCAGATGCAGTGCCAGATCCTCGGCGAGTTTGGCCTGGTCCGGTGAGAGCGACTTCATGCCCTCGACCAGCGCGGCAACCTTGAGTTCCTCGCGGGCCTTCCAGTTCACGAAAGCTTCGATGTCTGGATGGTCGGCATCGAGGCAGACCATCTTGGCAGCGCGGCGTGTGGTGCCGCCCGACTTGATGGCGCCCGCTGCCCGGTCACCGATCTTGAGGAAACTCATCAGGCCGCTGCTCTTGCCTCCGCCGGACAGCGGTTCGTCTTCACCGCGGAGGTTCGAGAAATTCGTGCCGGTGCCTGAGCCATACTTGAAGAGACGAGCTTCACGCGTCCAGAGATCCATGATGCCACCGGGCGATACCAGGTCATCGTCCACCGCCTGAATGAAGCAGGCGTGGGGCTGCGGGTGTGAGTAGGCGTCGTCGGCGAGCATCTGCCGGCCCGTCGCCGGGTCATTGACCCAGTGCCCCTGAGGCGGACCACTGATGCCATAGGCCCAGTGCAGACCGGTGTTGAACCACTGCGGGCTGTTCGGCGCCGCGACCTGATTGAGCATCATCCAGCACAGTTCGTCATAGAAGGCTGCGGAGTA